>JAEZZV010000108.1 GCA_023418375.1 Actinomycetes bacterium
GGGGCCGGTGGTGTAGCGGCCGGGTATTCGGGGGGGTTTCCTCCACGAAGGGCGACGGACGGCCCACGCGACCGGGCGGCGCGCGTGCGAGGCTGCCGGACATGATCATCGAGTCCGGCTCCCCCGACACCCACCCGGGCCGTCCGGCCCTGCCGTTCGAGACGCGCGTGGCCGCCGTCCGGACCGCCGCGGAGGCGCTGGCCGCCCACGCCGCGGCCGCGGGCCTCGACGCTCCCGTGCCGACGTGCCCGGACTGGCGCGTGGCGAACGTCGTCGCGCACCAGGGGATGGTGCACCGCTGGACGGCAGCCAACCTCCTCCTGGACCCGACGCCCGTCCCCTCGGAGCCGGAGATCCTCGCGTCGGTCCCGCGCACCGACCTGCTCGCCTGGTTCGCTGCGGGCGTCGCCGAGATGGAGGCCGCGTTCGCGACGGCCGACCCCGACGTGCCCGCGCTGGTCTTCCTCGAGGACGCGCCGCCGCCGCGCGAGTTCTGGGCCCGTCGCCAGGTGCACGAGACGGGCATGCACGCCGTCGACACCCTCGCGGCTCGCCTCGGGCGCAGGCCGACGGCCGCCGAGGCCGACGTGGCGCGGGACCTCGCCGTCGACGGTCTCGACGAGCTGCTCACCGGCTTCGTCACGCGGGGTCGCAACGGCCTCTGCGGGGACGAGGCCTTCCGGGTCGCCGTCGTGCCCGACGACGCCGAGCCCGGCGGACTCGCCTGGCTCCTCGACGTCCTGCCGTCGGGCATCCGGACCGCGCGCACGACGCCGAGCGCCGCTGACGGCTCCGGTGGCGCGGACGCCGTCTTCCGCGGCACCGCGGCGCAGCTCTACCTGGGGCTGTGGAACCGGGGCGACGAGGTGCGTGTCGAGGGCCGGGCGGACCTGCTCGACCGCTGGGCCGAGCGCGTGCAGATCACCTGGGGCTGACGACCCGGGACCGCCCCTCAGGCCTCGAGCAGGATCGTGAACGGCCCGTCGTTCACGAGCTCGACCTGCATCATCGCCCCGAAGACGCCCGTCGCGACCTCGATGCCACGCGCGCGCAGGGCGTCGACCACCGCCGCGACCAGCGGCTCGGCGACCGCGCCCGGCGCGGCGCCGTTCCACGACGGCCGTCGTCCCTTGCGGGTGTCCGCGTAGAGCGTAAACTGGCTGACCACCAGCACGGGAGCGTCGTCGTCGAGGACGGACCGCTCGTCACGCAGGATCCGCAGGTCGGCGATCTTCCGGGCGATGAGCTCGACCTGCTCGGGGCCGTCGTCGTGCGTCGCGCCGACCAGCGCGAAGAGCCCGGGTCGGTCGATCGCGCCCACCACCTCGCCGTCCACGGTGACCGACGCGCGGGTCACCCGTTGCAGGACCGCCTTCACCACTGCCCTCCGACCCGGAGACCCGCGTCCGTCCGACCGAGCGGGGAGTGGACCTCCCCGACCGGCTCGCCGTGGCCGAGGACGAGCGTGCGACCCACCTCGCGGACTCCCCAGAGGATCGCCTCGGCGGCCGGCTCCAGCGACCCGTCCTCGGGCGCCGTGGCCCAGAAGGCGACCTCGAGCGCGGCCGCGAGCACCGCCGGCCGTGGGCGGGCCGAGCCGTCGGCGACCTTGAAGGCCACGCCCGTGCCGTCGGGCAGGCCCGCGGCGTAGACGCCTTCGGCGCCGTCCTTCGCGACCAGCCCCGGCCAGGTCTGCATGAACCGCGTGACGTCGCGGCCGGGTCCGCCGACGAGATCCGGCCGGGCCGCCATCGCACGGCCGATCCGGGCCAGCCCGTCATCGGACGCCCCGCCGGCCGCGGCGGCAGCGATGCGCCCGAAGGCCGCCGCCAGCCCTCGCACCGTGGTCGAGAAGAGCGGGGCGCCGCAGCCGTCCACGGTCACGTCGGTGACCGGCACGCCGGTGAGCCGCTCGATCGTCTCGCGGACGCGCACCTGGAGCGGGTGGTCCGGCGAGCGGTACGACGCGGCGTCCCACCCGTTCGCGACGCAGGTCGCCAGCATCGCCGCGTGCTTGCCCGAGCAGTTCTGCGTGACCGACGACGCCGCGCCCCCACCCGTCCGCCACGCGAACGCGGCCGCGGCGTCCAGGGGCAGGTCGGGGGTGTTCTGCAGGTCGCTCTCGGTCAGCCCCGCGCCGGCCAGCACGCGCCGCACGACGGCGAGGTGCGCCGCCGTGCCGGAGTGGCTGGCGCACGCCAGCGCGAGCCCTTCGTCGTCGACCGCCAGGCCCGCGTCGAGCATCGCCGCGGCCTGGAGCGGCTTGAGCGAGGAGCGCGCCCAGATGGTCGTGTCCGGGTCGCCGACCGACGTGAGCACCGACCCGTCGGGCCGCAGCACCACCAGGTGCCCGGCGTGCACCGACTCGACCAGCCCGCCGCGCACGACGACCGCGAGCGGCCCCACGTCCCGGGTCACGGGCCCGGTCACCAGCCCCGCGACGGTCCGCCCGAGCGTCCGGAGCCGCCCCCGCCCGAGTAGGGCTTGATCGCCGGCCGGACGTCGGCGAGGTACACCCCGCCCGCGACGGCGCTGCCGAGGGCGAGGAACGAGAGCATCCCGAAGCCGATCGGCCACGGGATCGCGACGAACGCCACGGCCGTCGCGATCCCGAGCAGCACGGTCCAGAACTGCTTGGTCCGCTTGCCGCCGCTGACGAACGCCCGGGCCGGGCGCCGGAGCGCGTCGATGAGCGCGTACACCGTCACCGCGAAGACGGCGGCGTACAGCGCGAAGTAGACGAGGGCCTGAAGGGTCCGGAACACGGGGTCAGACTACGAGCCCGGGTGCACGGAGGGCGCACCCACGGCGGGTCGGCCACCGAGCCCGCGGGCCACCGGGCCGCGCGCGACCGGCCGGTCGACCGACGTGCCCTCCGCCGGGACGATCGCCTCCTGCGCGGCCGCGACGTCGCCGCCGTCGCACACGACCGTCAACGGCGCCTCCTCCGGCAGGCTCCGCTTGAGCACCGCGAGCGCGATCGGCCCCTGCTCGTGGTGGCGTGCGACCGAGGTCACCTGCCCGACGGGGCGCCCGGCGGCGTCGTGCACCTCCGCGCCCGGCACCGGGACGAGGTGACCCGAACCGTCCAGGTGCAGCATCGTCAGCCGCCGCGGCGGCCGGCCCAGGTTGTGCACGCGGGCGATCGTCTCCTGGCCGCGGTAGCACCCCTTGTGCAGGTGGACGGCGGTGCGCAGCCAGTCGAGCTCGTGCGGGATGGTCCGGTGGTCGACCTCGAACGCCGACCGGGGACGCCACGCCGCGACCCGCAGCGCCTCGCTCGCCCAGGTCCCGGCCAGGCGCCAGCCGGCCGACTCGCGGGCGGCCACCTCGGCGACCAGGTCGCCGCGCGGCACGAGCACCACCCGCCATGCCCGGTCCGCGCCCGGGTGGGTTTCCGACGCCGGGCCGTACCGCGTGCCGCCGTCGGTCAGGTGCGGCCATCGGTCGTACCAGGTGACGGGCTCCCCCTCGGCACCCTCGGAGGCGACGGGCTCCCCGAGCGCCGCCCACTCCGCCGTCGCGTCCGCCACCTCGACGCGCAGCATGAAGCGCATCGAGTTGAGCCACGCCGCGAGCGCCGGGCCCGTGGCGCCCTCCGTGAGCAGCCAGGTGCGCTCGCCGTCGTCGACCACGCCCGCCGCGAACTCGACGTGACCGTGCGGGCTCAGGACCAGCGTCTCGGTGGAGACGCGCGCGGGCAGCAACGCGAGGTGCTGGGAGGTGATGTTGTGCAGCCAGCCGAGCCGGTCGGGGCCCGTGACGGTGACGACGCCCAGGTGCGAGAGGTCGACCACCGCGGCACCGCGCTCGAGCGCGCGCTGCTCGGCCGTCGGGTCGCCGTAGTGCCAGGCGACGCCGGCGTCGGGCCCGGCCGTCGCGGCGACAGCGCCGGAGCGGCCCAGCAACGGGCTGCGGTACCGGGGCCCGGTCGCGGCGCCGTCGGTCACCGCGGGCTCCGGACCAGGCGCGCGGACGCGTACGACTGGAGCGGCTCGCCGAACGCGGCGATGTCCCACGCCCACAGCAGCGCGCCGTCGACCAGGCCGTACAGGCGCGTCGCGGCGTTCACCTCGGCCGCGTCGGGCGTGCGGGCGATGAGGTCGCTCGCCAGGTCGATCCGCCCGTTGCCGACGATGCCCGCGTAGAGCGTGAGGTGGCCCGCCGGGTCGATGAGCAGCAGCTCGACGGGCTGCTTGCCGTCCGGGGTGTCCGCGGGGCGCTCCGGCGGGATGCGCCAGTAGCCGGACTCGGTGGACCAGACCTGGCCGTGCCCGTCCGCGCCTTCGGCGCCGTCCTCGGCCGCGAGCCAGAGGGTGGCGGACCAGCGCAGGTAGGGCCCGCCGTCGTGGTCGACGACGACCTCCTGGCGGATCCGCGCCTCGGGGATCGTCGGGTAGGCGACGACACCCTCGCCCTCCCAGCGTCCGACGAGCCAGGCGAGCGGGTACACCTCCGGGGCCAGGCCGCCCGGGATCGTGAACGACACGGTCAGCGCTGACCCTTGTAGAGCTTGTACAGGCTGTACGCGGCGAACCAGCCGATGGTGAGCGTGGCCGCGACGAGCAGGCCGATGAAGAACACCTCGAGCGCGAGCATGCGCCGATCCTACGGCGCGCACCGGGAGAGACCATCCGGCGCGCACGGAGCCGGCGGCGACCTCAGGTGACGAGCACGCGCCCGACGACGTAGACGACGATGCCCGCGAGCGCCACGGGCAGGACGACGACCGCGAACGCGGCGGTCCGCCGGCGCAGCGCCGGGAGCCTGTCGAACAGCGCGTGCAGGGCCGCGACGAGCACGCCCATGGCCAGGCCCAGCACCGGCCCGACGGCGGCCTGGAAGTCGGTCGAGAGCATGCCGACGGCGACGCCGGCCGCGATGCCCGCGCCCGTCGTCACCAGGGCGCCGAGCCAGCTGCCCAGCGGGAACGCCGACGCGAACGCGGCCACCGCGAGCGCGACCGCGCCCGTGACCACCAGCGACGTCCCGCCGAGCGACCGCTCCGCCGCGAGCCACCCGGCGGCCGACGTCGCGACCAGCACTCCCGTGACGGTGCCCGCGACGGAGTCGACGAGCCGGGCGCGGCCGTCCTGCCGCGCGAGCTCGTTGACGAAGGCCAGCAGGACCGCGAGGGCGACGACGATCGGCAGCTCGCGCAGCCACGGCGCGCCCTTCGTCGCGGCCACGGCGACCACGGCGCCCGCGCCGCCGAGCGCGATGACCACGGCGGAGCCGAGCAGGTTGGGCAGGTTCAGCAGGATCGGCCAGCCGACGGCGATCGACAGCGCCAGCAGGATCGCGGCGACGACCACCGGCAGCTCGCCGGCGCCGCTCAGCTCGGGCAGCCCGACGAGGTAGGACGTGACGGCCATGACCGCCGCCAGCACCGCGGTGAGGACCGCGCGGGTCGAGACCTCCATCAGGCGGCCGTGCGCTCGGGGGTGCAGATCACGCACGCAGTGTTCCAGATCCGCACGGCCGCGGGGGTTCCGCGGTTCGGGCGCGCGCCGTCGGCGCCCCTCGACTCCGGTACGGTTGTCCGACAGCCGACCCGCAGGAGGCCCACCGGTGGCAGACCTGTTGTTGCTGACACCCAGCGCCGGGGGCTCCGCTCAGGTGCTCCCTTCCCTCGGTCTGCTCAGCCACCGGGTCCGCGTGCTGCCCGTGGAGCCCTCCGCTCTCCTGGACGCCCCGGACGCGGACGTCCTCCTGCTCGACGCCCGGCGTGACCTGGCCACCGCGCGCTCCACGTGCCGCCTGCTGCGGGCGACCGGGCTGAGCGTGCCGCTCGTGCTCATCCTCACCGAGGGCGGGCTCACCGTGGTCACCGCCGAGTGGGGGGCGTCGGACATCCTGCTCGAGGACGCCTCGCCCGCCGAGGTCGAGGCGCGACTCCGCCTCGTCATCGAGCGCGGCGCCGCCGACGAGCCGGACGCCGAGCTGGCGGAGATCTCCTCGGGGGACCTGACGGTCGACGCCGGCGGGTACGTCGCGCGCGTCCGTGGCCGCCCGCTGGACCTGACCTACAAGGAGTTCGAGCTGCTCAAGTACCTCGCCCAGCACCCGGGCCGGGTCTTCACGCGCGCGCAGCTGCTCCAGGAGGTCTGGGGCTACGACTACTACGGCGGCACCCGGACGGTCGACGTCCACGTGCGCCGCCTGCGCGCCAAGCTGGGGCCGGAGCACGAGCAGCTGATCGGGACCGTGCGCAACGTCGGCTACCGGTTCGAGCCGCCGCGGGAGCGGCGCGCCGTGGCCGACGACGAGGCGAGCCCGACGCCCGCGACCGCCGAGTGAGCGCCCGGCGGGACCCGGCCGCCGGCCGGGGCATCCCCGGGACGATCTTCGGGCGGCTGACCGCCGGCGGCGAGCGCAACCTGCTCGACACGCTGCGTGCGGAGAAGACGGGCGGGGCGCTGCTCCTGGCCGGCGCCGTCGTGGCGCTCGCCTGGGCGAGCTCGCCGTGGCGCGACGGCTACGAGGCGATGCGCGGCACCGTCGTCGGGCCGGCGGCGCTGCACCTGGACCTCACGCTCGAGCACTGGGCGACGGACGGGCTGCTCACGATCTTCTTCTTCGTCGTGGGGCTCGAGCTCAAGCGCGAGGTGGTGGCCGGTGAGCTGCGGCGGCCCGCGACGGCGCTCGTCCCCATCGTGGCGGCCGTCGGCGGCATGGCCGCCCCGGCACTCATCTACGTGGCGATCAACGCGGCGGCCGCCGACGGCGAGCTGCGCGGCTGGGCGGTCCCGACGGCGACCGACATCGCGTTCGCGGTCGCGGTGCTCGCGGTCGTCGGGCGGAACCTGCCGAACTCGCTGCGCGCGTTCCTGCTGACGCTGGCCGTGGTCGACGACCTGCTCGCGATCGTCGTCATCGCGGTCGTGTACTCCGACGACATCTCGCTCGGCTGGCTCGCGGCGTCGCTCGCCGCGTGCGCCGTCTTCGGCCTGCTGGTGCAGCGCCGGGTCACGTCCCCGTGGCTGCTGCTGCCGCTCGGACTGGCGGCCTGGGGCTTCATGCACGCGTCGGGCGTGCACGCGACGATCGCGGGCGTCGTCCTGGGCTTCACGGTGCCCGCCCTGGTGCCCGACGACGAGGTGTCGCTCGCCGAGCGGTTCGAGCACCGCTGGCGCCCGGTCTCGGCGGGCGTGGCCGTCCCCGTGTTCGCCCTGTTCGCGGCGGGGGTCGCGCTCGACCCGGCGGTCCTGGGCGAGGCGCTGCGGGACCCGGTGGCCCAGGGCGTCGCGCTGGGCCTGGTCCTCGGCAAGCCGGTCGGCATCGTGACGGCCACCTGGATCGCCGCCAAGGTCACCCGCCTGCGCTTCTCGCCCGGGGTGACCTGGGCCGACATCGCCGGGCTCGGCCTCGTGGGCGGGATCGGGTTCACCGTGTCGCTGCTCATCGGCGCGCTCGCGTTCGGCGAGGGCACCGCGCGCGACGACCACGTCCGGGCGGCCATCCTCGTCGGCTCGCTCACCGCCGCCGTGCTGGGCGCGACGGTGCTGGCGCTGCGCGATCGTCATCACGCGACGCTTCGGGCCGACGCCGTCGAGGGGTAGGTTCGGGGCTCGTGACTGATCCGTCCGCCGTCCTCGTGCCGGGGCCGTGGCGGCACCGGTTCGTCCCGGCCAACGCGGCCCGGTTCCACGTCGCCGAGGTCGAGCCGACGACGCAGCCGGCCCCCGACGCAGGTCCGCCCGCGGACACGTCGCCGCCGCTCGTCGTCCTGCTGCACGGGTTCCCGCAGATGTGGTGGGCCTGGCGCGTCCAGCTCACGGCGCTCGGCGCCGCCGGCTACCGCGCGGTCGCGATGGACCTGCGCGGCACCGGCGCGTCCGACAAGCCCCCGAGCGGCTACGACATGGCGACGCTCACCCAGGACGTGGCCGGCGTCATCCGGTCCCTCGGCGCGCAGGAGGCCGTCGTCGTCGGGCACGGGATCGGCGGCACCGTCGCGTGGTCGATGGCGGCGCTGCAGCCCGAGGTGACCCGGGCCGTCGGCGCCTTCTCGGCGCTCCACCCTCTGCGCATGCACTCCTCCTCGGTGGTGCGGGCCATGGCCGCGCGGACGACGGCGCGCCGGCTCGCGTTCGTGCAGCTCCCCTACTTCCCGGAGCGCCGGATGGTGCGGGGCGACCTGGTCGCGCGCGTCCTGACGGACTGGGGAGCACCCGGGTGGGCGACGGCGGAGCTGGTCGAGCGGTACCGGAACGCCGCCGGCATCCCGTTCGCCGCGCACTCCGTGATGGAGATCCTGCGCTGGCTCGTCCGCTCCACCCCGCGCGTCGACGGGCGGCGGTACCTCGCCGCCCTGCACCAGCCGGTCGGCGTGCCGGTGCTCCAGGTGCACGGCGCGGCCGACCGGGCGATCCCGGTGGGCGTCGCGAGCTGGGGCAACGGTGCGCCGTACCGGTTCGAGACCGTGCGCGGGGCGGGCCACTTCCTCCCCGAGGAGGCGCCCGAGGAGACGACGCGCCTGCTCCTGGCGTGGCTGCGCTCGCTGGACTGACGCCCCCGGCACGGTGGGAGGCATGGCCGACGGCCGCCTGACCAGGTGGCCCCGGATGCGCCCCGCGGGGCGGCGGCCCGACCGTCAGGCGGTCGGCGCCGGGCCCGCCCAGCCGACGCCCGCGACGCGCGGGGCACCGGCCTTGACGAGCTTGGCGGCCGCCACCGGGTCCGTCTCGCCGATGCCGTAGGCCGGGCACAGCCCCGCGACGGGGCAGGCACCGCACGCGGGCCGCCGGGCGTGGCAGGTGCGGCGGCCGTGGAGGATCACGCGATGGCTGAACATCGTCCACTCCCGCTTCTCGACCATCGCGCACAGGGCCGCCTCCACGGCTACGGGGTCACCCTCGGGCTCGACCAGACCGAGCCGGGCGGTCACGCGCAGCACGTGGGTGTCGACGGGCAGGCCGGGCACGCCGAACGCGTTGCCGAGCACGACGTTCGCCGTCTTGCGCCCGACGCCGGGCAGCGTGACGAGGTCCTTCATGCGGGACGGCACCTGGCCGTCGAAACGCTCCACCAACGCCTGCCCGAGCCCGATGAGCGAGGTGGTCTTGGCCCGGAAGAAGCCCGTGGGTGTGATGAGCTGCTCGAGCTCGGTGCGGTCGGCGGCCGCGTAGGCCGCGGCGTCCGGGTACCGCGCGAAGAGCGCCGGGGTCACCTGGTTCACGCGCACGTCCGTGGACTGCGCCGACAGGATCGTGGCGACCAGCAGCTCCAGGGGGGACCTGAAGTCGAGCTCGATGACGGCGTCCGGGTACCGCTCGGCGAGGACGCGGTTGATCTTGCGGGCGCGTCGCGTCCGGGCGAGAGGTGTCTCCACGCCGCCACCCTAGGCGGCGGGACCGACGCGGACGCCCGACCGCACGGCCGGGTGGCTGCGCTCCCATGATTGTTACGTCCGGGTTAGGCCGACGGGGTGAACGGATACGTTTCACCCGTGCGCCGAAGGGGTGAAGCTCACCCTCCCCGCTCAAGTGCGACGCGCGCGCCGCCGAAGGTGCAGGTGGGCGCGCCACAGGCGTGGCGCGGGAAGAACGGCGACGCCGAGGAGCACTGACGGATGGCAGCGGCCCAGGTGAGTGAACGGTGTGCGACGCACGGGCGCTCGGCCCGCGCTGCGCGCCGTGCGCTCCGCGCGGAGAAGGCCCAGCTCATGCGCTGGCGCCGGCTCCTGCGCGCCCGCCTCGACCTCGCCGTGGCCTCGTACGCGCCCCCGGACACCCTGGGTGCGATGAGCTGGGACATCCTCCCCGACGCCCAGATGGCCCTGCCGCACCCGCAGGAGCTCCTCGACGCCGTTCACGCCACCGACGGCGGGGACCAGGTCGAGCTCATGCAGCGCCTGCGCACCCTGGACGCGCTGCTCGCCACCTACGAGACCCACGTCGACGCCGCTCTCGAGACCTCGACGCAGCGGATCATCGACACCCTTGCCACCACCCCGGGCCACCCGCGGGATGCTCGCTGACCTCTCACGCATGAGGCAGGATGGTCGTGGGCGCGCCTCCCGCGCCGTTGTGCCGACCAGGGACGAGGACGTGGACGACGTCGTGCTGTCAGCCCCGCTCTTCGCGGGGATCGATGAGGAAGCCGCGCGCGCGCTGCTGGCGTCGATGTCGCGCGTGGACCTGCCGCGCGGGCAGGTGCTCTTCCACGAGGGCGAGCCCGGGGACCGGCTCTACGTCATCGCCGACGGCAAGCTGAAGCTCGGCCGACGCTCGCCCGACGGGCGCGAGAACCTGCTGTCCGTGCTCGGCCCCGGCGAGATGTTCGGCGAGCTCTCGCTCTTCGACCCGGGGCCCCGCACGGCGAGCGCGACGGCGGTGGCCGACGCGCGGCTGCTGGAGCTCGCGCACGACGAGCTGATCACCTGGCTCGAGCGCTACCCCGCCGTCGCCAAGCACCTGCTGGAGGCGCTGGCACGCCGGCTGCGGCGGACCAACGAGGCGCTCGCCGACCTCGTCTTCTCCGACGTCCCCGGCCGGGTTGCCAAGGCGCTCCTGGACCTGTCGACGCGGTTCGGCGAGCCCGTCGAGGACGGCCTGCGCGTCGCCCACGACCTCACGCAGGAGGAGCTCGCGCAGCTCGTCGGGGCCTCCCGGGAGACCGTGAACAAGGCGCTCGCCGACTTCACCGCGCGCGGCTGGGTGCGGCGGGAGGGCCGCGCCATCGTGCTGCTGGACGTGCAGCGCCTGGAGCGCCGGGCGCGCTGAGGCCGGCCGGCTCAGCCGGGCCCAGCGGCTCAGCTGAGCTCGACGACCAGCTCCACCTCGACCGGGGAGTCCAGCGGCAGGACGGCGACGCCGACCGCGCTGCGCGCGTGCAGCCCCGCCTCGCCGAAGACCTGCCCGAGCAGCTCGCTCGCACCGTTGATCACCGTCGGCTGCCCGGTGAACGACGGGTCGGAGGCGACGAAGCCGACGACCTTGACGACGCGCTTCACGCGGTCGAGGCTGCCGGCCTGCTCGGCGACGGCGGCGAGCGCGTTGAGCGCGGCGGTCCGCGCGAGGCCGGCGGCGACGTCGGGCGCGACCAGACCCGGGCCCAGGCCGACCTTGCCGGTCACGGGCAGCGCGCCGTCGACGAACGGGAGCTGCCCGGAGGTCCAGACGTAGGGCCCGGTGCGGACCGCGGGCACGTACGCCGCGACGGGTGCGGCCACGGTCGGGAGGGTGATGCCGAGCTCGGTGAGGCGGCTGCCGATGCTCACGCCGTCACCCGGCCAGCGGGCGCTTGAGGTAGGCGACGAGCCCGGCGCCGTCGGGCCCGGGGATCACCTGCACGAGCTCCCAGCCGTCCGCGCCCCACTGGTCGAGGATCGCCTTGGTGGCGTGGACGATGAGCGGGACGGTGGCGTACTCCCAGCGAGTCATGCCCGCCAGGCTAGCGTCCGCCGACCTCCTGCCGGGCGAGCGCCCGGCGACCCCGGCCGACGCGGTACCCGCCGGGCCAGGAGACGAGCTCCGGGTCGGCCTCGATGATGTCGCGCCACGAGTCGACGTCGGGGTAGCGGCGCAGCAGCGCGCGACGCTCACGCTCGGTCATGCCGCCCCACACACCGAAGAGGATGTGGTGGTCGAGCGCGTCGATGAGGCAGTCGATGCGGACGGGGCAGGCGACGCAGACCTCGCGCGCCGACCGCTGCGCAGCACCCTCCACGAACAGGTCGTCGGGGGGTGCGCTGGAGCACGCCCCGTATGCGGTCCAGTGCTGATCAGCCACCAGACCCTCCTCTCCACGCACGACCATCCACTCTAGGCGACGGATGGACACGCTCCCATGGGCCGTTCGGGTCGATTCCCGTCGGGGCGGAGGGTGGATCTCGACGGATTCGGCCACTACGGCCGCAATCCTTCCGGATCAGGATGTGCCGGTCCAGGGACCTTCCGACCCTTCACCCGCTCTCGGCACGAACCGGGCCGGTTCGTGCACAGGATCTCCACCCGCGCGGGAGCCCCGGCCCGGCGTGCCGCAGGCGCGCTCCCGTACCCTGGGCACCATGGTGTCCTCTGTCCGCTCGGGTCCCGGGCGCCGGATCACGGCTGCCCAGGCGCTCGGGCTGCTCCTCGCGTTCGTGCTCATGTCCGGCCTCGGCGGCGTCCTCGCCGCGGGCCTGGTGATGCCGGCGGCCGGCGCGACCAGCACGGTGACCAACACCGCGGTGCGGCTCTTCGACGACCTGCCCGAGGAGCTCGCCACCCCGCGCCTCTCGGAGAAGTCCGTCATCCTCGCTGCCGACGGCACGCTGCTGGCGGAGTTCTACTCGCAGAACCGGATCGTCGTCCCGCTCGACCAGGTGTCGCAGCCGATGCGCGACGCCGTCGTCGCCATCGAGGACCACCGCTTCTACGAGCACGGCGCCATCGACCCCCGCGGCATGATGCGCGCGCTCGTGCAGAACGTCACCACGGACAGCAACCAGGGTGGCTCCACGCTCACCCAGCAGTACGTCAAGAACGTCCTCCTCCAGGAGGCCCTCCAGGCGGGCACTGACCAGGAGCGCGCCGAGGCCATCGAGGCCGCCACCGCGAACGAGGGCACCGAGGGCTACGCCCGCAAGCTCGCCGAGGCCAAGATGGCCATCGCGCTCGAGCAGCGGTGGAGCAAGGACCAGATCCTCGAGGCGTACCTGAACATCGCCCAGTTCGGTCTGTCCGTGTACGGCGTCGAGGCCGCCGCGCAGTACTACTTCTCGGTCCCCGCCTCGCAGCTCACGTACCTGCAGGCCGCGACCATCGCCGGCATCACGCGCGAGCCGGGCGGCTACGACCCGACGCGCAACCCCGAGCGGTCGCAGGAGCGGCGTGACGTCGTCCTTGCCCGCATGCACGAGCTCGGGATGATCACCACCGAGGAGTTCCAGGCCGGCAAGGCCACGCCGCTCGCCGACACCCTCGTCATCGGGCAGCCGAAGTTCACCTGCATGGCCGCGAACGCGGTCGGCGGCGCCGGCTACTTCTGCGACTACGTCACCAAGGTCATCAGCAACGACCCGATCTTCGGCGAGACCCGCGCGGAGCGCGGCCGACTCCTCAACGAGGGTGGTCTGACGATCACGACGACGCTCGACGTCGGCATGCAGATCGCCGCGAACGAGGAGGTCCAGGCGGGCGTCCCGGTGCTCGACCCGACCGGCATCGGGTCGTCGATCGTCGCCGTGGAGCCCGGAACCGGCAGGATCCTCGCGATGGCGCAGAACCGCGTCTACAACAACACGACGACCGTCGGCCCCGGCGAGAACTCGGTGAACTACAACACCGACTTCCTGTACGGCGGCTCGACGGGCTTCCCGCCGGGCTCGACGTTCAAGCCGTTCACGCTGCTCCAGTGGTTCAAGGACGGGCACGGCCTGAACGAGATGGTCGACGGCACACGGCGGACCTGGAACCAGCGCGACTTCACCGCGTGCGGCGCCCCCTACGCCTCGTCGTCGCCGTGGGTCCTGGGCAACGCCGAGGGCGGCAGCGGCATCATGACCGTCCAGGACGCGACGCGGCGCTCGGTGAACAACGCCTTCGCCGACATGGCGCGGCAGCTCGACCTGTGCAACATCATGAACGGCGCGGCCGAGGTCGGCGTGCACCTGCCCGGTGGCCAGTCCGGCGAGGGCGCCTACCCCCCGGTGCCCGCGAACGTCATCGGGTCCGACGCGATCGCCCCGATGACCATGGCGAACGCCTTCGCCGCGTTCGCCTCGGGCGGCATCTACTGCGACCCGATCGCGATCACGAGCGTCGTCGACCGCTCGGGCACCCAGATGCCGGTCCCGTCGGCCAACTGCCGGCAGGCGCTCGACCCGGGCCTCGCCGCGGGCATGAACCACGCGCTCAGCCAGGTGTTCACCGGCACCGGCCGCCAGATCGGTGCGCTCCCCGGCCGGGTCGCTGCAGGCAAGACGGGCACGACGTCGAGGAACGAGCACACCTGGTTCGTCGGCTACACGCCGCAGATCTCCACGGCGGTCTGGGTCGGCTACCCCGACGAGACCAAGCCGATGCAGGGCATCTCCATCAACGGCAGCCGACCGATCCGCTACGTCTACGGCTCCACCGTCGCGGGCCCGACGTGGAAGCGGTTCATGGTGCGCGCCCTCGCGCCGTACCCGGCCGTCGGCTTCGCCGAGCCGCCGCGCCAGTACCTGACGGGCATCCAGGTCCCCGTGCCCAGCGTGTTCGGCATGACGATGGACGACGCGACCCGCACGCTCAAGGAAGCGGGTTTCCACGTCGTCGTCGGTGCGCAGGTCTTCAACCCGGCGAGCCCGGGTCTCGCGGCGGGCACCGAGCCGGCCGCCGGCACGGAGGTCACGCGGGGCGCCGGTGTCACGCTCTACCCGTCCGCCGGGCCGGAGCCGGTCGTCGTCACGCCGCTGGAGCCGGATCCCGGCCCCCAGACCCCGCCGCCGGGCCAGAACCCGCCCGGTAACGGCGGGCCGAAGCCGTAGTGGCGGTCCGCTCGCTCGTCGGCGGTGCGGCGCTGGCCGGGGCGGCCGCGCTCGCCTACGCGGCGGCCGTCGAGGTGCGCTGGTACACGCTCCGGCGCTTCGTCGTGCCCGTGCTGCCCGACGGCGCCCCCGAGGTCCGCGTGCTCCACCTGTCCGACCTGCACCTGGTGCCCACCCAGGACCACAAGGTCGCGTGGGTCCGCTCGCTCGAGGCGCTCGACCCGCACCTGGTCGTGACGACGGGCGACAACATCGCGCACACCGACGCGCTGCCCGCGCTCCTGCACGCCTACGAGCCGCTGCTCGATCGGCCGGGCGCGTTCGTCCTGGGCTCGAACGACTACTTCGCGCCGCGGCCCAAGAACCCGGCGCGCTACCTGCTGGCCGACGCGCGGCTGCACGACCCGGCCCCGCGCCCGCTCCCGTTCGGGGAGATGACGGCCGCCTTCCGCGCCGCCGGCTGGAAGGACCTGACCAACCGGCGCGACTCCGTCGAGCTCGGGGAGGGCGACGACGCGCTGCACGTGGCGCTGGTCGGCGTCGACGACCCGCACCTGGACCGCGACCACTTCCCGGCCTCGACGCGCGGCCACGCGCAGCCGACGGGCGTCCCGGCCGGGCGCGGGACCCTGCGCCTCGGCGTCGCCCACGCGCCCTACCGCCGCGTCCTGGACGCCATGCACGACGACGGCGCGGACCTCATCCTCGCGGGTCACACGCACGGCGGGCAGCTGTGCCTGCCCGGCTGGGGCGCGCTCGTGACGAACTGCGACCTCGACACCCGGCGGGCGAAGGGCCTGCACGGCTGGCCGGGTGCGCGGCCGGACGCCCCGGGCGGGGCCTCGTCGTCCTGGCTGCACGTGTCCGCCGGGCTCGGGACCTCGCCGTACGCGCCGGTGCGATTCGCCTGCCGGCCCGAGGCGAGCCTGCTGACGCTGGTCGCGCGCGACGCCTGACGGCCGACCGGGCCGCGGCGACCACGGGACGAACGGGTTTCTTGGCGGGGGCACGGCTGGGCTATCCTTGCCGGGCACCTTCGGGGTGTGGCGCAGCTTGGTAGCGCGCTTCGTTCGGGACGAAGAGGTCGTGGGTTCGAATCCCGCCACCCCGACGCATGGAAGGCCCTGACCGGCGGACGTCGGTCGGGGCCTTCCTCGTTCATCCCGGCCGGACCTCGCCCGGGACGGCCTCCAGGTGCCGCGCCAGCGCCGCGACGAGGTCCTCCGTGGTCCGCCGCTCCGCCTCGGGACCCGTGACGTTCGCGAGGAGCAGCCCGTCGACGAAGGCCAGCAGGTCGCGCGCGCGGACCCGGGCCTGCGCCAACGGCGTCGTGGGGAAGAGGTCCAGCAGCGTGTCGAGCAGCCGGTCGGTCCCCGCCGCGAGCGCCGCGCGCAGCTCCGGTCGACGGGCGGACTCCAGGACGAGCTCGTAGCGGGCCAGGGTGCGCAGGCGGCCCGGGCCCTGCAGGGCGTCGTCCAGGACCCGCGTCAGGGTCTCCAGCGGCGTGCCGGGACCGTCGAGCAGCGCGAGGTCGAGCTCGGCCAGGCGCGGGACGGCGGCGGCGAGCAGGTCGGCCCGGCTGCGCAGGTAGTAGGACGTCGAGCCCGGCGGGAGCTCCGCCTCCTCGTCGACGGCGCGGTGGGCCAGGCCCCGGCTGCCCCGCTCGGCCAGGACGGTGACGACGGCGTCGGCGATCCTCGTGCGGCGGTCCTCCGGACCGGACATCGGCGCCTCCTCTTGCCCGGGCTTCTCGACATCCATAGAGTACCGTCTCTACGTCTGTAGAGGCGTGCGGGCGACAACCGCGCGCGGCACGACAGGAAGGGCATCCATGAGCTCCGTCACCGCCCTGCCGCTCGGCTTCGTCACCACGGTCCTCGTGGTCTCCGCGTGCACGTTCGTGGCGCTCCGGCCTCCGTTGCCGCAGCACTCCCGGCCGTTCCGCCTCTCGTTCGCCCTGGGGTACCTCATCAACGAGCAGCCGCTCCTCGGGCTGGTCCTGCTCGCGCCAGGAGTGGCCGCCACACTCACGTCGGCGGTCGGGGAGCCGACATGGTGGCTCGCCGTAGCCCTCACCGCGATCCCGGTCGCAGGCCTCGCCGCCCTGGCGATCCGGACCCGCTCCGCGCGTCCCGCCCTGGAGTCCGCGCTCGCGCGGACACCAGGCATCGGCGTGCCCCGGACCAGGCCGTCAGCGCTGCGAGTCCTGCTGCCCGCCCTCTTCTGGCACCCGGGCGTCCGCCGGCTCCGCAACCGCCGCTACGGCAGCCACCGGAGCCAGCGCCTCGACGTCTACGTCCCGCGCCGGGGTGCCTCCGGGGCCCCGGTCCTGCTCTACCTGCACGGCGGTGGGTTCCAGACGGGCAGCAAGGTGCTCGGCGGCCTCCCGCTGCTCCACCGCCTCGCCGCGCACGGCTGGGTCTGCGCCAGCGCGAGCTACCGGCTGCGGACGCGGTACGCGGACTCGCTGGACGACGCGCGCCACGCGCTCGCCTGGCTCCGCGAGCACGCCGACGAGCTCGGGGGCGACCCGGCGCGGGTCGTCGTCGCCGGGGGCTCCGCCGGGGCGCACCTCGCCACGACGATCGCCCTGACCGACCCCTCCGTGTCCGCCGCGATCGGGTTCTACGGCTACTACGGGCCCGCCGGCCGTCCCGCGCCGGGTGCACCCGCCTCGCCGTACGGCTGCCTCTCCCCCGAGGCGCCGCCGACTCTGCTCGTGCACGGGACGCTGGACACGCTGGTCCCGATCGGGGAGGCGCGGCGGTTCGCGGACCGGCTCGACGCCGTCGCGACCGCGCCCGTCGTCCTCGCCGAGCTGCCCGGTACCCAGCACAACTTCGACTTCTTCCACTCGCTGCGCAGCACCGCGGTCGTGGACGCGGCCCACGCGTTCGCCGACTGGGCCGTCCGGCGTCAGCCCGGCAGCGATCGCCCGGCGCCCCGGGCGGTCACGGCACGCCGCTAGCGCGCGGGAACGCCACCTCCCCGGGCCCGGCGACTCGCTACTCTGCGCGGCATGACTCCCGTCGTCGTCGGCGACCCCGGCACGCGGCCCACGTGGGACGAGTGGGCCCTCGGCATCGCCACCGCGGTCGCCTCGCGCGCGGACTGCACGCGCCGCAAGGTGGGCGCCGTCATCCTCGGCCCCGACCACCGCGTGCTCGCGACCGGCTACAACGGGTACCCGCCCGGCCAGCCCGGCTGCCTGACCGACGGCGCCTGCCCCCGCGGGCGGCGCACGTACGACGAGATCCCGGCGAGCTCGCCGTACGTCGAGGTGGCCGAGGCGTGCCAGGCGCTGCACGCGGAGGAGAACGCCGTCCTGCACCTGCCGAGCGGCGCGCGGCTCGGCGCGACGGTGTACGTCACGGACGAGCCGTGCCCCAACTGCCAGCGGTTCCTGGCGGGCGCCGGCATCTCCCGCGTCGTCTGGCCGGGCGGCGAGATCGCCTACCGCACGGGCTCGTGACCGCTTCCTGACGGTCCTCTGACCGGGAGGAATGTCCGCTTTCTCGGTATTGCCCCGGCCCTCGACGTGCGGCACCCTGATCTTGCCGTCACGATGCTGCAGCAGGGGTCAGATCGAGGAGGTCCACAGTGGCTCGGACCAGCAAGGACACCAAGGCCGCCGCGCGGTCGTCCGCGACGTCGTCGTCGGCCATGTCCACCATGTCCACGAGCGGCCAGACCTGGACGCCCGCACCCGCGGCCGCCGGCACGCCGTCGGCGGGGCGCGCGAGCGTCGGCGCACGCACGGGGGGCCTCGGCATCGGGTCGCCCATCTACGAGGAGCTCGTCGCCGAGCTCGGCGACCCGGCCGCCTGACGGGCCTCCCGCCCCGCTGCCCGGCCTGCGCCCGGCGCGGCCGCGCCTCGAGCATCGACGGCCGGTGGATACGCTCGCCCGATGGCGATCCCCGACTTCGTCCTGCGGCTGCGCCGTCAGGTCGGCACCGACCTGCTCTGGCTCCCGGCTGTCTCCGGCGTCGTGCTCGACGACGACGACCGGCTGCTGCTCACCCACCGCGTCGACAACGGCCTGTGGGGGCTGCCGGGCGGGATCCTCGACCCCGGCGAGCAGCCCGCCACCGGGCTGGTCAGGGAGATCCGCGAGGAGACCGGCGTCGACGTCGAGGTGCTCGCCCTGACCTCGGCGATCAGCGGCGGGGTGATCGTGCACGGGAACGGCGACCTCGCGCAGTACCTCGTGCTCGCGTTCCGGTGCCGGCCGATCGGCGGCACGGCGGACAGCGCGCACGCCGCCGACGACGAGAACCACGACGTGCGCTGGTTCGCGCTCGACGACCTGCCCCAGCCGCTGTCCGACGGCGGCGACGAGCGCCTCGCGCACGCCCTGGCCCACCGCGACGCCGAGCGCGCGGGCGGGGGCTGGGCCGGGCCCTACGCGCTCTGAGACGCCCGGCCCCGGCTCACCCCCCCGGGCCCTCACGTCCAGCGGAACAGCCGCGCCGCGAGCGGCACCATCACGGCGGTCCACGCCGCCATGACCAGCAGCTCGACCCCGGGGAACGTGCCCTCGTACCAGCCGGCCGCGAGCGCCTGCGACGCCGCGCCGAGCGGTGTGAACCGGCTGATCGTCTGCACGACCTCGGGCATCAGCGGCAGCGGGAACCAGACCCCGGCGAAGAACAGCGACGTCATGTAGACGAGCATCCCGCCGCCCGTCGCGGCCCCCGCGGTCGGCGCGAGCGCCGCGATGAGCAGGCCCACCGACATCGAGGCCGCGGCCCCGACGACGAACGCGAGCAGCGTCACCCCGACGTCCTTCGGCATCCCGATGTCGAGCAGGAGCGCGCCGCCGACGACCGCGAGCGTCGAGGCGATGACGAGCATCGCCAGGTTCACCAGCAGCTGGGCGACGAGCAGGCGCGACGGCGGCAGGGGCGTCGTCGACAGGCGCCGCAGGACGCCCTTCTCGCGGTAGGTGCCCATGGTGGGCGGCAGGGTCGTGTAGCCGACGGTGCCGATGGCGAGCGCGAGCACGATGGGCGTGTAGCCGGTGATCGCGGTGATCTGCGAGAGCACCGCACCCTCGCCGAACGGCTCGTCGGCCCAGGGCATGAGCAGGCCGAGCGCGACGAGCAGGACGGCCGGGAAGAACAGGCCGAAGAACACCGCGGACGGCTCGCGCAGGTACAGCCGGGCCTCGGACGCGGTGAGCGCGGCCAGGACGCGCGGGCTGCGGGCCGTGCCCACGGGGCGCGACGCGCGGGCCGGCGCGGGGACGGGCGTCGTCGTCATCTCAGGACTCCTTGCCGTGGTGTGCGCCGTTGCCGTTGGCGCTGACGATGGACACGAACGCCTCCTCGAGGGAGCCCTGCTCCACCCGGAGGTGCAGGGGCCGTAGACCGGCCCCGGTCACGGCCAGGACGACATCGACGGCGACCTCCGCGCCACGGACCTCGTACTCGCCGTTCGCGGCGACGACGGACGCGACGCCCGGCACCTGCTCGAGGAGGCCCGCCGGCAGCGGATCGCGGAGCGTGAACCGCACCGTCTGCGCCGTCGCGCGCGCGGCCAGCTCGGCGGGGGTGCCCTGCGCGACCACGCGGCCCGCGTCGATGAGGAGGACCCGGTCAGCGAGCCGCTCGGCCTCCTCCATGAAGTGCGTGACCAGCAGGATCGTCACGCCGCGGTCGCGGATGCGCTCGATCACGCCCCACGTCTCGCGCCGCGCCTGCGGGTCGAGCCCGGTGGTCAGCTCGTCGAGGATCGCGACCTCCGGGTTCCCGACGAGTGCGAGCGCGACGGACAGCCGCTGCTTCTGGCCGCCCGACAGCCGCCGGAACTGCGTGTCGATGCGGTCCGCGAGGCCGAGGTCGCGGACGAGCTCGGCCGGGTCGGCCGGGTTCGCGTAGAACGACGCGTACAGGTCCAGGGCCTCGCGCACCGTGATCTTGGCGGGCATCTCGCTCTCCTGGAGCTGCAGCCCGAGCCGCTCACGGAGCGCCTCGCCGTCGCTCTGCGGGTCCAGGCCGAGTACGCGCACCCGTCCGGCGTCGGGCACGCGCAGGCCGGCGATCGACTCGACGGTCGTGGTCTTGCCGGCGCCGTTGGGGCCGAGGATGCCGACGATCTCGCCGGCCTCGACGGTGAACGAGACGTCGTCGACCGCAACCTTGGGGCCGTAAGCCTTGCGCAGGCCCGCGACCTCGATGACGGGTGTTGCCATGGGAACCTCCCGGTTCAGATGAGGGGAGCCGTGCGCAGCGGCGTGCCCCGCAGGATCCGCTGGAAGGCGACGATGACGGCGGCCATCACGACGACCGCGACGGCGGCCCGGACGGCCCCACCGCCCACCGTGCCGACCGCGAGGTCGCCGCTGAGGAAGGACGCCTCGGCGCCCATGCCGGCCAGGACGAGCAGCACGGGGCTGACGGTCAGCGGCAGCGACAGCGTGCCCACCCAGCCGCCGTAGCGGTAGTAGGTGATGCCGCAGAGCAGGCCGCAGAGCTGCGCGACGGCCGTTGTGACCAGGTACTCACCGAACAGCAGGCCGACCTGGGAGGTGTCCGAGGCGAACGTCATCCCGTCGCTGATGACGTGATGCCAGCCCGCCACGGCGTAGACCCCGCGCTCCACCTGGACCAGCACCACGAGACCGAGGGCGTACACGACCGACATCGCGAGAGCCACCAGCACCGCGGCCCGGCCCAGCGCGCGCCGCGTCCGCCCCATCGCGACGTGCACGTTGACCTGCCCGGCGGCGATGGCGATCGAGAGCGAGAAGGGGAACCACACCATGCCCTGCCGGGAGAAGCCGACGATCGACTTCGTCGGCTCGCCGATCGACGCCCACACGACGATCGCGATGGCGGCGGCGACGGCGATGACGGGGAACGCCCATCGCCCGACCGACCACTGCCCGCGGAGCAGGCCGCGGCACGCGGTGGCGACGGAGCGACTGAGGACCCGGGTCATCGGGCCGCCTCCTTCCCGTCCTTGGACGTCAGGTCGACGAACAGGTCCTGCAGGTCGATGCCGCCCAGCTCGAGCCCGGCGGCGTGGGCCGTGGCTGCGTCGTCCGGGGTGAGCGTCTCGTAGAGCGTGACCTGCGCCGTCCGGCCGAGGGATCTGCGGCCGATGGCACGGCGGCCCGCGACGAAGGCGTCGACGGCGTCGGCAGGGCCGGTCACCGTCGCACCGCGCGAGCGGAGGGCATCGGCGTCGTCGGCGAGCAGCACCCGGCCCTCGTCGAGGATGACGACGTGCTCGAGAAGCCGCTGGATCTCGTCGATCAGGTGGCTGGAGACGACGATCGTGCGCGGGTGCTCCGCGTAGTCCGCGAGCAGCGCGTCGTAGAACGCGTACCGCGACGGCGCGTCCATGCCGAGGTGCACCTCGTCGAGCATGGTGAGCGGGGCGCGCGTGGCCAGCCCGACGACGACGCCGAACGCCGACTTCTTCCCGCGGGACAGGCCCGAGGGACGCTTGCGCGGGTCGAGCTCGAACGTGTCCAGGAGCGCGCCGGCCAGGTCGCGGTCGAAGGCGGGCCGCGCGTCGGCCACCATGCGAAGCGTCTCGTCCAGGCGCAGGTCGCTCGCGACGTCGCCGCTCTCGCGGATGAGGCAGACCTGCTCGGTGACGCGCTCGTTCTCCCAGGGCTCCTCGCCGTCCACGAGCACCGAGCCGCCCGCCGAACGCCGGAACGCGGCGAGCACCGAGAGCAGCGTGGTCTTGCCGCTGCCGTTGCGGCCGAGCAGGCCGGTGATCGTGCCGGGTGCGATGCTCAGGTCCAGGCCGTCGAGCGCCACCGTCGAGCCGTAGCGCGCGACCAGCCCGCGGACCTCGACGCCGATGCCGGTGGCGCTCATCGGTCCCCCTCCGTCGCGGCGGCCGCGCGCAGGCGGGCGACGACGTCGTCCAGCGGGATGCCGAGAACGCGCGCCTCGGCCGCGACCGGGTCGACGACGTCGGCGAAGAACCGCTCGCGGCGCTCGCCGACGAGTCGCGCGCGCGCACCCGGAGCGACGAACATGCCGACGCCCCTGCGCTTGTAGAGCGTGCCCTCGTCCACGAGCTCGGCGAACGCCTTGGCGGCCGTGGCCGGGTTGATGCGGTACGCGGTCGCGTACTGGGTGGTCGACATCACCTGCTCCTCCTCCCCGAGCGCACCGCTCACGACGTCGGTGCGGATCTGGTCGGCGATCTGCAGGTAGATCGGGTCGCGCCCGTCGAAGGCCACGCCGCGCTCCCATCGCCTCTGTGGTTCATTACCTGACTAATGAACCATAGAGCCGATGAGGCGTCAAGGCCCCCCGGATGCGCGCCGGGCGCACGCCCGGGCGGCGTCAGGCGCGCGGCGCCAGACTCCTGGCACCCTTCCCGACGAGCGTCGTCGTCGGTGGGGCCACCGTGGTGAGCGGGTACGCACGCCGCACGCCCCAGGGCAGGCCGCCCAGCAGGGACTCACCGAGCGCCGTCCGGGCCCCGCCGGCCCACAGGCTCGGCCAGCCGCGGGCGACGGCGCACGCCTCGGCCGCCATGAGCAGGCACGTCGCGACCCGACGACGCCGGTGGTCCGGGTCGACGCACAGGTCGAGCACCTGGCCCGTGGCCGGGTTCCCCCGGACCGCCGCGAGCGCGTCGCCCTCGGCCAGCCCGAGCCGCGCGACGTCGGCCCCCGTGAGCACCGCGCCCGGGGGGACGGCGGTGAGCGAGCGCTCCTCGGCGCGCCGGCGGACGTCGTCGTGCAGGAACGCGAGGAGGTGCACCTCCACCGGCCGCAGGTCGCGCCGCACCCGCTCGTGCCAGACGAGGGCGGGCGCCGCGTCACCCGCGGGCGCGCCCCGGACCTCCACCTCGAGCATCTGCCGGGTGGCAGGGCTCAGGTGCGCGCGCACGACCCGCTCCCCCGGCGGCACGTAGCCCGGCGGGAGCGAGACGACGTCGACCACCGTCCCGTCCGGATGCTCCGAGGAGGCGACGGCGTGCAGCGTCACGAGCTCGACGGTCGCCGTGCGGAGCCACCACAGGGGCACGCCCGGCGGGCCGGCGCTCACGCGTCCGGGCGCGCCCGACCGAGGTCGTTCAGGTGCGGGCGACGGCGGGGGATCGGCAGGGGGCGACGCACGGGCATGTGGTGACCTCGGGGGCGGTCAGGCCGCGCGGCGGCGCGGCGCTGTCCCCATCCTCCCGGACCGCGGTGTCCCATGATCGGGACTCGCGGGCGGCCGTCGGCACGGGCGGGGTGAAATCCGGCACCACCGCGTCCGCGGGCGCGCCCGCCCGGGGCTCAGCCGCGCAGGCGACGCTCCACGACGAGCTCGGCGATCTGCACCGCGTTCAGCGCCGCGCCCTTGCGCAGGTTGTCGTTGCTCACGAAGAGCACCAGGCCGCGGCCGTCGGGCACGGACTGGTCGACGCGCACGCGGCCGACGAAGCTCGGGTCCGCGCCGGCCGCCTGGAGCGGCGTCGGCACGTCGGTGACCTCGACGCCCGGCGCCTCCGCGAGCAGCTCGAGGGCACGCTCCGGCGAGAGCGGCTCCGCGAACTCCGCGTTGATCGTCAGGGAGTGGCCCGAGAACACCGGCACGCGCACGCACGTCCCCGAGACCAGCAGGTCCGGGATGTCGAGGATCTTGCGCGACTCGTTCCGGAGCTTCTGCTCCTCGTCGGTCTCGCCGCTGCCGTCGCCCGCGATCGAGCCCGCGAGCGGGACGACGTCGAACGCGATGGTCCGCACGTACTTCGTCGGCTCCGGGAAGGTGACCGCGGCGCCGTCGTGCGCGAGGCGCGGGAAGTCCTGGTCGACCGCGGCGCGCACCTGGCCGGCGAGCTCCTCGACGCCGGCGAGGCCGCTGCCCGACACCGCCTGATAGGTCGAGATGACGAGCCGGCGCAGGCCCGCGACGTCGTGCAGCGGCTTGAGCACCGGCATCGCGGCCATGGTGGTGCAGTTCGGGTTCGCGATGATGCCCAGCGGCGTGGAGTCGACCTCGGCGCCGTTGACCTCGCTCACGACGAGCGGGACCTCCGGGTTCATCCGCCACGCGGAGGAGTTGTCGATGACGATCGCGCCCGCCTCGGCGAACCGCGGCGCCTGCTCCTTGGACGTGCCGCCGCCCGCGGAGAAGAGCGCGATGTCGATGCCGGACAGGTCCGCCGTCGCGACGTCCTCGACGACGACCTCCTCGCCGCGCCAGGGCAGCGTCCTCCCGGCGGAGCGGGCGGAGGCGAAGTAGCGGATGCGGCCCACCGGGAAGTCGCGCTCGTCGAGCATGCGGCGCATGACGCCGCCCACCTGCCCCGTCGCACCGACGACGGCGACCACGTATCCGTTGCTGTCAGCCATGGCCCTACCGTCCCGTCCCGCCGTACACGACGGCTTCCTCGTCGGTGGAGTCGAGCCCGAACGCCGTGTGCACGGCGCGGACCGCGTCGTCGAGCTGGTCGGCGCGCGTGACGACGGACACGCGGATCTCCGAGGTCGAGATCATCTCGATGTTGATGCCGGCGTCGCGCAGGGCGCCGAAGAGCTTCGCGGAGACGCCCGGGTGGCTCTTCATGCCCGCGCCGATCAGCGACAGCTTGCCGATCGTGTCGTCGTACTGGAGCGAGTCGTAGCCGAGGGCTCCCTGGACGGCCTTGAGCGCCGCGGTCGCCTTGGCGCCGTCGCTCGCGGGCAGGGTGAAGGAGATGTCGGTCAGCCCGGTCTGGGCGGCCGAGACGTTCTGGACGATCATGTCGATGTTCACGTCGGCGTTGGCGACGACCTCGAAGATCGAGGCGGCGGTGCCGGGCACGTCCGGGACGCCGACGACGGTGATCTTCGCCTCGCTCCGGTCGTGCGCGACACCGGAGATGATCGGCTGTTCCATCTGTCCCTCTCCCTCGATGGGGGCGTCCGTGACCAGGGTTCCCTCGCGCCCGGAGAACGACGAGCGCACGTGGATGGGCACGCCGGTGCGGCGCGCGTACTCGACGCAGCGGAGCATGAGCACCTTGGCCCCGCTCGCCGCCATGTCGAGCATCTCCTCGTAGGTGATGCGGTCGAGCTTGCGCGCCGTGGGCACGATGCGCGGGTCGGCGGAGAACACGCCGTCGACGTCGGTGTAGATCTCGCAGACGTCCGCCTCGAGCGCCGCGGCGAGCGCGACGGCCGTCGTGTCGGAGCCGCCGCGGCCGAGCGTCGTCACGTCGTTCGTGTCCGGGTTGACGCCCTGGAAGCCGGCGACGATCGCGACGTGGCCGGTCTCGACCGCCTGCCGGATGCGGCTGGCCTTGACGTCGATGATCCGCGCCTTGCCGTGCACCTCGTCGGTGATGACGCCGGCCTGCTGGCCCGTGAACGACTGCGCCTCGACGCCCAGGTTCGCGATCGCCATCGCGAGCAGGCTCATCGAGATGCGCTCGCCGGCGGTGAGGAGGATGTCCATCTCGCGCGCCGGCGGCATCGGGCTGATCTCGTTGGCGAGGTCGATCAGCTCGTCGGTGGTGTCGCCCATCGCGGAGACCACGACGACGACGTCGTGCCCCGCGCGCTTGGTCTCGGTGATCCGCTTGGCGACGCGCTTGATGGCGGTGGCGTCCGCGACGGACGACCCCCCGTACTTCTGCACGATCAAGCCCACGGGACGCTCCGGGTGGTGGCAGGTTGGACGACGGCGCGCGGCCCGCGCGGGCGCACCGGCGCGCGCCGTCCGTGTCCGGTGAAGGATAGTCCGCGCCCATCTGGCGGACCGCCGGATTTCGTCATGTGGGCGCCCCGTCCACCCCCGGTCCCCACCCCACCGCGGCCCCCGACCCCGCCCCCGTGACAGGAACCGTGCCGTGGGGACACAGTCGAGGTGGAGAGGGGAGTCACCCATGGCCAGCACGCGCACCCGCCCGACGACGGCGCTCGCCGTCGCGCTCGCCGCCCTGCTCGCCCTGACGGCGTGCCAGACCGGCCAGGACGACGACGCCGACGCGGGCGCGTCCGACGACGCCGCGACCGTCTCCCCCGACGACCCGGTGTCCGACGACGACCCGGGTACCTCGCCCGAGCCGTCCGACGAGCCCACCGAGCCCGCCGCGCCCGCCGCGCCCGTCGGCGCCGACCTCACCGTGGTCGTGGACGCGACCGGCGAGGGCGCGACCACCACGTACACGCTCACCTGCGAGCCCGCCGGTGGAGACCACCCCGACGCCGAGGCCGCGTGCGCCGCGATCGCGGCGGCCGGCGGGGCGGCCGCGTTCGCCCCGACGCCGATGGGCGTCGCCTGCACCGAGCAGTGGGGCGGCCCGCAGACCGCCACGGTCACCGGGACCGTCGCGGGCGAGGCCGTCGCCGCCGACTTCTCACGGACGAACGGCTGCGAGATCTCCCGCTGGGACGCGCTCGAGGCACTCTTCGCCGGCTCCGGGCTGATGTAGCCCGCGACCGACGACGTCGGCCTGCGCCGCCCCTAGGCCACCAGCGCGCCGAGCATCGCGAACCCCGCCCGATCCACCGAGCGGGCCGTCGCGGAGACGAGCGCCACCCCGCAGCCGGCGCGACGGTCCACGCCGAGCCAGCTCCGGAAGCCTCCGGTGCCGCCGTTGTGCCAGGTGACGTCCCTGCCGTCGGCCTGCGTCGTCAGCCAGGCCGCGCCGATGCGCGCCCCCCAGGCGAACGGCCACGCCGGGTCGAGGGCCGCGATCCCCGGAGCGCGCCCCGAGGCCAGGGCCACGACCAGGCCCCCGAGCGCCGCGACGTCCACGCGCACGCCCCCCGCGGGCG
>JAEZZV010000162.1 GCA_023418375.1 Actinomycetes bacterium
ATTCAACGGAGTGTGGGGGAAAGGATTTTGGCACGTGGCAATTTGCGCCAGCAATCAGTATTAATACGCGGTGTTGTTTTGATGGTTACTTCACGTTGTATCTGGCAGGGAATTACCGTTTCGTGGAGCGAGGCTTTTGAGAGTACAGGGCGGGACCGTACTTGTCCCGACACAATGGCTGGAAAGATTGATAAACAAAAAGCCCGCGATTGCGGGCTTTTTGTTGAAATTGATACCAATGTTTTCGGCTCTATTCCAGAGGAACAGTTAATGTTCCCTTGGAATAAAGTTCGGAACAATGACGTAGGAAGTACGGGGCACCCAGCTTATCCGGTTTTGGTTGACCACCGGGTAAAGTTCAGAACAGTTGTGGTTTTTCATCGATGAAGCGGGTTAGCAAAATAATTAAGTTCGGAACAGCCTAAACTCTTTCGCAAACATCTCGCTCTCCGTCAATCAGTGCGGCCTAGATTTAGCTTTCGTCTACAAAAGTGCGTCTCGCCTTTCTCGCCATAAAAATAGAGACGATCGCCCAGAAAATTGATAGAGCCGCCAAAAGACTCCAAATTAAGAATAAATCTTTCATAACGTTTTCCTCCGTTTTGAAGCGTAAATGGGATAAATCGTTGAAAAGGGGTAAACCGGTCATTCAGTTTCGCCACCTCGCTCAAGGATTTGGCACATTTCCTTAATCTCAGGAATAACTGAATTGTGACTCATGCATCCCAGTAGGATCATTTTGCCGCAAATAATCGACTCGCTTGTTTGATGTAACTCCATATCTCCATAGCGAGCCTGAGTTGCAAGGCGTCAAATTTTTCGGTGCTCGCCAAACCAATCAGCACAAACGATATTTCTTTCCTAAAACAGCAAATTTCCCATAAAAAAGGTATTGCATTCGTATTGCCTAAAATATAAGCTTGTAAAAATTACAATTTTCAGCGTGCTGTATGAAAGCAGCAATGAGACAATGACAGAAAGCAAAATCAGGGAAAAGGACTTCTTCTGGGTTTTGCAGGGACTATGTTCGCTGCACCGGAAGCCGTTTACGGCGGAACTGGCGCGCCAGCAATTAGCTCCGCCCCACACCGTCATTTCCCTTGCGACCGCTAGCGCGGAGTACGGTTTCGAAGCGATTTTGCGGAAGACGCGCCTGGAGAAGCTCCACAAGGAATGCTTTCCTCTTGTGGCATGGCTTTCGGAAAACTCCTCAGAACAGGACGCAAATTCACTGGCGACGTCTGATCCGGTAAGTGAGGCCAACCACAACGACAACGACAACGACGAAGAGAGGGATTATGCGATCCCCGCACTTGTGCTCCAAGCTGATTCAACGCATATCCTCGCCGTCGAACCCAGCGATCCAGCTCCGAAAACCGTCACGCTCGAGGAATTCAATAAACGCTATTTGGGCCACGTCACTCGCATTACACCTAAAGCAGATGCTGTTGCGGATCACGACATTGATGCCGAAGCCCGTCAAACACGTAGATTCGGCTTTCGATGGTTCATTCCTGAGCTGCTCAAACACAAAAAGCTGTGGCACGAGATTCTGCTGGCATCCCTCGTAATCCAGCTCATCGCACTCGCCACGCCGCTCTTTACGCAAACGATCATCGACAAGGTCGTCGTGCATCGTACGCAAAGTACATTGATAGTTATCGCGATCGGCATGGCGATATTCATTCTATTTTCTGCGGCACTGTCATGGCTACGCCAATACCTGGTTCTGCACACGAGCAATCGGGTCGACGCAGTATTGGGCTCCGCGGTCTTTGAGCGTCTCTTCAAGCTTCCGCCTCTATATTTTCAGCACCGGCCGACGGGCGTAATTGCTGCACGCTTACAGGGTATAGAAACAATTCGGGAGTTTATTGCGAGCGCCGCTGTGACCTTGATATTGGACCTCCCATTCCTTTTGATTTTTGTGGCCGTAATGTTCTACTACAGCGTCACGCTGACTCTGATTGCACTGGCAATTTTGTCGATTATTGTTGTCATGAGCGTGCTCGTTGCGCCAGCCTTCCAGGCGCGACTGCAAGAACAGTTTCAGCTTGGTGCTCGCAACCAGGCATTCCTAACCGAATATGTCGTCGGTCTCGAGACGGTGAAGTCTTTGCAACTGGAGCCCCAGCTCAATAGCAGATACAGCGGCTACCTTGCCAGCTATCTCAAAGCGGGCTTTGCGACGAAGCAACTCGCCAACACTTACAACACGGCGGCTACATCGCTGGAACAGGTATTAAGCTTGCTGATCCTCGCTATCGGTGCCTATACCGTGATGCGTTCGGCCGAATTTACCATCGGCATGCTTGTCGCCTTTCAGATGTTTGCTGGAAAACTGTCACAACCGATGCTTCGGTTAGTCGGTCTGTGGCAGCAATTCCAGCAGGCCAGCCTTTCTGTTGCCCGCCTTGGCGACTTGATGAACGCGCCGGTTGAGCCCTATTCGGTCGTTCCCGCGCGAGACTCTAACCGTGCAGGTGAAATCCATATCGATGGCATTTCCTTCCGCTATGGTGAGCAGTTGCCTCTGGTATACGAAAACTTGTCTCTCGTTGTTCAGCCTGGCCAGACGATAGCCATTATGGGGCCATCCGGTTGCGGTAAAAGCACGTTGGCCAAGTTGTTGCAAGGCTTCTATCAGCCGAGTGCGGGCAACATCAAAATCGATGGGATCGATATTCAGTACCTATCGGCAAATGAACTGCGCAGCCATTTTGGTGTAGTCCCGCAAGAGACAACGCTGTTCTCCGGCACCATTTATGACAATCTGCAGATGGCTAGTCCCAGCGCGACGTTTGAGCAAATCATTGTTGCTTGCAAAATGGCTGAAATCCATAGCGTGATTGAAGCCTTACCACAAGGGTATCAAACTGAAATCGGTGAACGGGGAGCCGGATTGTCTGGCGGGCAGAAGCAGCGCATTGCCATCGCTAGGGCACTACTTAAGCGTCCTAAGATCCTCATCTTTGATGAAGCAACCAGTGCATTGGATGGGCCAACAGCGGAGCACTTCGCCCAGACCATCAATTCACTGAAAGGCAAGGTAACAATGCTGTTTATTACCCACGGCATACCGAGAGGACTGCACGTTGATGCGGTTTTCCGACTCGGGCCGCAAGGTGCACAGCGGGTGGCATTGGCGCCAACACCTAACGTAGCGTCGTCTTCAGCCGCGGCTTCGGTCAATGAATTCGGTTCTGCCGTACCTCGTCATGCCGCAGACGGCCGAAACCCGAGGGGATAAGGAAATGACTGAACCCCAAGCAAAGTCCACAGAACAGCGTCTTGCGCCATCGCCAACTACAAATGCGAAGGTCATTCAATTGCGGCCGCCAAGCCGCTGGCATGATCCCCTCCAGCTAATTCAGGAAGGTGCTCCCAGTGAAAAGGGACGCATCGTCTTATGGGCTGTATCCATCCTAGTGCTCGCATTAATCGTATGGGCGGCTTTTGGCCAGCTCGACATCATTGCGACAGCTGAAGGCAAGCTGGTACCGCAAACACTGGTAAAGATCGTGCAACCGGCTGAAGCTGGCGTCATGAAGCAATTACTCGTCGAAGAAGGGGAGAGCGTGAAAGCAGGGCAGGTGCTGGCGCGGCTCGACACAACCTTGGCCACTGCTGACAAAGCCGGCGTTGCGAACGACTTGGCAGCGCAGCAAATGCAGGAGCGCCGAATTATTGCGGAGCTCAATGACCAGCCGATGCTATCGAAAGCGGGTGACAACCCAACCCTTTATGTTCAGGTTCAGAGCCAATATGAGGCACACCGCAAAGCCTATCTTGATGGAATCGAACAGGAAAAATCGCTGCTGGCGAAATTCGAGTATGAGAAGCGAAGCGCAGCAGAAATTCTCAACAAGCTCGAGCAAACACTGCCTTCCTATAAAAAGTCGGCCGACGCATATGCAAAACTGGAAAAGGATGGCTTCATCAGTGGCATAGCCGCTGCAGAAAAGGTGCGCGAAGCTACCGAGAAAAGCAGGGATCTCGATGCGCAGAGATCGACGGTTGAAGCATTAAACGCCACGATCGCTGCCCAGCATAAAAAAATTAACCAGTTGAAAAGTACATACAAAAGCGAGCTCCAACGAGAGCTTGCCGATGTTCGAGCACGGATCGCACAGTTGCAGCCGAATCTGGACAAGACCATGTACAGGGAAGGATTGATGGAGTTGAAGGCGCCGCAAGACGGAGTGATCAAGGACCTGGCCACTACGACCCACGGGGCAGTGGTGCAACCGGGCACGGTGGTAATGACGTTGGTGCCTAAAGACGAACCATTGTTTGCAGATGTGAACATCAAGAATGAGGATGTCGGTTTCGTGCAAGAAGGGCAGGCCGCTCAAATAAAACTCGCGGCCTATCCGTTTCAGCGCTACGGCATGTTGACTGGAAAAGTAATCCGTATTAGCGCAGATGCGACCGAGCCAAACCTACCCACTCAGGGTGCTAACGCAGCGGGAAATTCACCCACCTCGGGCAACGTGCCAATGTCGAGAATAGCAATCTACAAGGCACGCGTGCAACTCGATGCGCAAAGCCTTAAAAGCCCGCAGGGAAACAATTTAGCACTCACGCCAGGAATGCAAGTGGTAGCGGAAATCAATCAGGGAAAACGCACAGTTCTGGAGTATCTGTTATCGCCAGTGAAAAAAGCGGTTAGTGAAGCTGGGAGGGAACGATGATAGAAATTTTCGATTTCATATTGAGTCTGTTTGGTGACCTTGCGCTTTGGCTCATAAATGTGACTTTCAAGACCAAGTTTCGATTAAGTGAGAGTGGGAAAGCTGTTCTGGGTCTCGTTTTCTTGTTACTTGTTTTCGTAATATTTTTTGGATCGGTTTTTTTTTACGCCGAATTCGTGGGGAGATAATCAATGGTTGACGTCGTGGCAAAAGTTCAAAATCTCGTTACTTATTAACTTCGTTCATCTCAATCTGCTCTTCTATTTTCTTCTAGAACTGTCCTTGTTCTTTTATTGCAAATTTTATTTAGGAAATAAAAATAATGGCTAATGGATTTGACACCCTTATTACAAGAGCGTGGGTTGATGCAATTACCAAATCGGCTGACTCGGGGAGCCAGCTTGCTCGGGAGATGTTAAGCGACCCCTCGCGGCTAAAGGACATGGTCGATATAAGTGAATCGTTCAATGAGCTTTTCCAGAAAACAGATGGAGCTCAGGCGGCAGAAGCCATCTTCAGAGATTTTTTTGGGATTATTGGTGGAGTTGCAGCTGGAGGTATAGCCACAGTTGGCTCTATTCCAGCGGTTGGGCCATGGGCTCCAGCGGTTGGGCTTGGAGCTGGCGAGGCATTTCAACGTGCTTGGAATGAGGCATTCGATACAGCAAAAAACTGGTCTAGTGAGCAGAACTGGGGCGGAAGGATATACGACTGGCTTCACCCAGACAATACGTTCATTGATCCTCAATGCAAAGCAGATTGGGACGCAGCTAATAACTGGCAGCAGCCTCGCCGCGACCCGTTGACGCTTGACCTGGATGGCGATGGTCTTGAAACGGTTGGCGTATCTTCGACCAATCCAATCTTGTTCGACCACGATGGTGATGGCACCAAGACCGGCACCGGCTGGGTTCGGCCCGATGACGGTTTCCTCGTGTTCGATCGCAATGGCAATGGCTCCATTGACAATGGCACCGAACTGTTCGGCGACTCGACGGATTTGTATGCGGGCGGCAAGGCAGCCGACGGCTTTGCTGCACTGGCGCAAGAAGATACCAACGGCGACGGCAAGGTCGACAATCAGGATGCCAACTGGAACCAGTTGCGGGTATGGCGCGATCTTAACCAGGATGGCGTGTCGCAAGCCGGTGAGCTGTTCAGCTT
>JAEZZV010000199.1 GCA_023418375.1 Actinomycetes bacterium
CCCCGTGGACCCGCGGTCCCGGCGTGACGCGCGGCCGCACCGTCCAGGGCGTCGCTGGCCGCACACGCGGCGACGAGGGTGAGGAAAGCGCGCCGCCGGGTCGCCAGCAGCGGCAGCGCGGGGGCCACGACGAGCCGGAGCCCGCTGAGCAGGTCGGCGGCGGCCAGCCGCGTCGGCACGCGCGCCCCTAGCCCGGGCCGACCACGAAGATCGAGCCCTCGCGGCGGTACCCCAGCTTCTCGTAGTAAGGGTCGACGTCGCTCATCACGTAGACGGTCTGGCCGGCGAAGTCCGCGCACGCCCGCTCCATGAGCGCCCTGCCCAGGTGCCGTCCCCGGTACGGACCGCGCACGAGGAGGTCGTAGACGTACACGCCGAACCCGTCGTCCTCCCGGCAGCGCGCGTAGCCGGCCAGCTCGTCGCCCACGAAGAGCAGGTAGGCGACCGAGGACTGCATCGCCCTCGCGTACGACGCGCGGCCGGCCGGCCCGGCGTACTCCCGCCAGTCGTCGCCCTCCGCCTCGAGCATCGCGAAGAAGTCCCGCTCGTCCGTCGGCTCGTACCGGCGGATCGCGACGTCGGCCATCACGCCTCCCGGGTGAACACCGCCACGCACTCGACATGGTGCGTCATGGGGAAGATGTCGAACGCCCGCAGCGCGGTCAAGGCATATCCGCGCTCGCGCAGGTAGGCGACGTCGCGGCCGAGCGCCGCCGGGTCGCATGCGACGTACACGACCCGCTCCGGCTCGAGCACGGCGACGCGGTCGACGACGGTCCGGCCCGCCCCGACGCGGGGCGGGTCCAGCACCACGACGTCGGCCCGGGCGACGGCGCCGCCCGCCAGCACCTCCGCCACGGGACCGCGGTGCAGGTCGACCCAGGGCGCGTCGTGGATGTTCCGGCGCGCGTCCTTGACGGCCCGCGCGTCGCCCTCGACCGCCACCACGCGCCCACCACGGCCGACCGCGCCGGCGAGCGGCACGGTGAACAGCCCGGCCCCCGCGTACAGGTCGACGACGATCGCCCCATCGGCCGGCCCGACGCCGTCGAGCACGGCGCTGGCGAGCAGGGCGGGCGCAGCGCGGTGCACCTGCCAGAAGCCGTCAGCGGCGACCCGCCACGTGTGCGCGTGGCCGGCCACCTCGGCGACCTCGCGCACCGAGGTCCGGGCGTTGGGGCGCCGGTCCGGCCCGCCGCCCGACCAGGGCACCCCGTCGACGAGCACGAGCGGCCGGTCGCCGCCGACCGGCGCCACCGCCGTGATCCTGGACCCAGCGGGCCAGCGCCGCTCGAACAGCCCCAGCTCGCGCAGGGCCGGCACGGCGAGCGGCATGTCCGTCAGGGGCACGACGTCGGCCGACCGGTACCGGTGCATCCCGGCCCGGCCGTGGGCGTCCACCGTCAGCTCGATCCGGGTGCGCCAGCCGAGGCCGTCGGTCTCCCCCGGCGCCGCCTCGACGACCACGCCCCGGTCATCGCCGGCCAGCCGCCGCAGCTGCTCGGACACCACCGCGGCCTTCCAGGCGCGCTGGGCGGGCAGCGCGACGTGCCCGAGCTCGCCCCCGCCGACGCCGCCCGGTCCGGCCTCCGGCCAGGGCGACGTGACGCGGTCAGGGCTAGCCTCCAGGACCTGCACCGCGTCCGCGCGCCAGAAGCGGGCCCCCTCGGCGGCGTCGGTCAGCCGCGCCTCGACGCTCTCGCCGGGAAGCGCGTGACGCACGAAGACGACCCTGCCCTCGTGCCGCGCGACGCAGTGGCCCCCGTGGGCCACCGCCCCCACCTCGAGGACGACGGTGGCGGCCGTGCCGGTGCCCGTCACTGGGTGACGCCGTCGCTCGCGGCCACCGCCGAGGACTCGAGCTGCCAGGGCACGCTCGCCACCACGACCCCGGGCGTGAACAGCAGGCGGCTCTTCAGCCGGAGCGCGCTCTGGTTGTGCAGCAGCTGCTCCCACCAGTGCCCCACGACGTACTCCGGCACGTACACCACGACGAGGTCGCGCGGGCTCTCCCGGCGGACCGACTTCACGTAGCCGAGCACCGGGCGCGTGATCTCGCGGAACGGCGAGTCGAGCACGCGGAGCGGCACAGGGATCTCGAGCGCCTCCCACTGCGTCCGCAGCGCCTCGGTGGCCTCGTCGTCCACGTCGACCGTGACGGCCTCGAGGACGCTCGGACGGGTGGCACGCGCGTACGCGATGGCCCGCATCGCCGGCTTGTGCAGCCGGGCGAGCAGGACGATCGCGTGCACGCGGCTGGGCAGGGCGCGGGCGGTCGACGGGTCGTCCCCCAGCGCGAGCTCGGCGGCGACGTGGTCGTAGTGCCGCCGCACCGCCCACATCACGGCGTAGACGGCGGCCATCGCCAGGAGCGCGATCCAGGCGCCGCGCGTGAACTTGGAGATCAGCACCACCACGAGCACGGTGCCCGTGAGGCCGAAGCCTGTGGCGTTGATGGCCCGGGAGCGCCGCATCCTGCGCTGCGTCTCGCCGTCGGGCGCCGTGCGGAGCTCCCGGTTCCAGTGCCGGACCATGCTCAGCTGGCTCATGGTGAAGGAGACGAACACGCCGACGATGTACAGCTGGATCAGGCGCGTGACCTCGGCGTCGAACGCCCAGATCAGCACGGATGCGCCGACGGCGAGCGCGACGATGCCGTTGGAGAAGGCCAGCCGGTCGCCGCGCGTGTGCAGCTGCTTGGGCAGGTACCCGTCCTTGGCCAGGATCGAGCCGAGCACCGGGAAGCCGTTGAACGCGGTGTTCGCGGCGAGCACGAGGATGAGGCCGGCGGCGATCGTGACCACGTAGAACGCCGCAGGCACGCCCCGGAAGACGGCGTCGGCGAGCTGGCTGAGCACCGGGTGCTGGACGTACTCCTCACCGACCGGGACGCCGTCGCGCAGGAGCTGCTCGGCCGGGAACTCCACCAGCTTCGCGTCGGTGGCGCGGGCGAGCAGCAGGATCGACATGAGGAAGGTGACCGACAGGGCGCCCAGCATGAGCAGCGTCGTCGCCGCGTTCTTGCTCTTGGGCTTGCGGAAGTTCGGCACGCCGTTGCTGATCGCCTCGACACCCGTGAGGGCGGCCGAGCCGGACGCGAAGGCGCGCAGCACGAGGAGCGCGCCGCCCAGGCCGACGAGACCCTGCTCGTAGCCCGGCTCCGCCAGGACGTCGAGGTCGGCGCTCTCGGCCATCGGCAGGTCGCCGAGCATGAACCGCACGGCGCCCGTGAGGGCCATCGCGGCCACGGCGACCATGAAGACGTAGGTGGGGATCGCGAAGAGGGTGCCCGACTCCTTGATGCCCCGCAGGTTGAGCAGCATGAGCAGCAGGACGAGCCCCAGGGCGAAGGAGACCTCGTGGCCCCGCAGCATCGGGATCGCGGACGCCGCGTAGGTCGCGCCCGAGGAGATCGACACCGCGACGGTGAGCGCGTAGTCGACGAGCAGCGCGCTGCCCACGGCGAGGCCGGGCTTGGCGCCGAGGTTGGTGGTGACCACCTCGTAGTCGCCGCCGCCCGACGGGTACGCGTGCACGTTCTGCCGGTAGGAGGCGACGACGACCACGAGCACGACGACGACCGCCAGCCCGACCCAGGGCGAGAGCAGCGCCGCACCGACGCCTGCGATCGACAGGGTCAGCAGGATCTCGTCGGGCGCGTAGGCGACGGACGAGAGCGCGTCCGACGCGAAGACCGGCAGCGCGATCCGCTTCGGCAGGAGGGTGTGGCTCAGGCGGTCGCTGCGGAACGGACGACCCAGGAGCAGGCGCTTGGCGGCGCCGGCGATGTCGGACACGGGAGCCCATGCTAGGCCCGCCCGCGGGCCGCGACCCCGCGCAAGGGCCCACCGCTGTCGGTACCGCTGTCGGCGTGGCTCCGGTGTAGCGTCAGCGGACGTGCACTTCGTCATCATGGGCTGCGGCCGCGTGGGTGCCACGCTCGCCCAGTCGCTCGAGGGCAACGGCCACTCCGTCGCCGTGATCGACATGAACCCCGACGCGTTCCGGCGGCTCGACGCCTCCTTCAGCGGCAAGAAGGTCACTGGCCTCGGGTTCGACCGCGGGACGCTGCAGCAGGCAGGCATCGAGGACGCCTACGCGTTCGCCGCGGTCTCCGACGGGGACAACTCGAACATCATCTCCGCCCGGGTCGTCCGCGAGACGTACGGCGTCAACAACGTCGTCGCCCGCATCTACGACCCCCACCGGGCGGAGATCTACCAGCGGCTCGGCATCCCGACGGTCGCCACCGTGCGCTGGACCGCCGACCAGGTACTGCGGCGGATGCTGCCCATGGGGGCCACCGACGAGTACCGCGACGCGTCCGGCCGCATCGTGATGGCCCAGCTCGACGTGCACCCGGGGTGGCTGGGCCGGCCCGCGGCGGAGCTCGAGACGGCCACCGGCGCCCGACTGGCGTTCCTCACCCGATTCGGCGACGGCATGCTCCCGACGCCCGGCGCGGTCCTCCAGGAGCACGACCTCGTGCACATGCTGGTGCCTGCCGACGACCTGCCCCGGGTGGAGCGCACGCTCACCCGCCCGCCCGCCCCGGAGGTCGACTGATGCGCGTGGTGATCGCCGGAGCCGGCTCCGTCGGCCGCTCGATCGCGAACGAGCTGCTCCTGTCCGGCCACGAGGTGCTGCTCGTCGACCGCTCGCCCAGCGCGATGCGGGTCGCGTCGGTCGCCGAGGCCGAGTGGCTGCTCGCGGACGCCTGCGAGCTGTCCACGCTCGAGGAGGCTCACGTCGACGAGTGTGACGTCGTCGTCGCGGCGACCGGCGACGACAAGGTGAACCTGGTCGTCTCGTTCCTGGCCAAGACCGAGTTCGGCGTGCCGCGCACGGTCGCCCGGGTCAACAACCCGAAGAACGAGTGGATGTTCGACGAGGCGTGGGGCGTGGACGTCGCCGTCTCGACCCCGCGCATCATGACGGCGATGGTCGAGGAGGCCGTGGCCGTCGGCGACCTGGTGAAGATCTTCACCTTCCACCAGTCCGGCGCCGAGATCCTCGAGGTGACGCTGCCCGCCGACTCCCCGATGGCGGGGACCCGCGTCGGTCAGGTGGTCTGGCCCCGGGACACCGTCCTGGCCGCGATCGTGCGCGGCGCGCAGCCCATCGCCCCCAGCATGGACGACACGCTCGAGGCCGGCGACGAGCTGCTCATCGTGGCGGGGTCGGAGGCCGATCTGGGAGGTCTGCACGAGCTGCTCGCGACCCCACGAGCAACCACGTGATCCACAGGCCGACCGCGAACAGCGGCACGCCCATCACGAGCTTCGCCGTGCCCAGCCAGCCGACGGCGTCGTCGCCCTGGAACCACAGCGGCACCTGAACGGCCAGCCGCGCGCCGAACACGGCCACCCACAGCCACGTCGCCCAGGTGAACCGTCGCCGCTCGCGCGCCGCGGCGGGGTCCGTCCGCCAGCTCATGTCCTCGCTGCGCAGGAACGCGACGATCACGCCGATCGCAGGCCACCGCACGAGGATCGAGACCAGCGCTCCCAGGAACCAGGCAGCGTTGACCCACAGGCCCCACGCGAAGTAGTCCTGCGCCTGGCCCGTCCGCCACGCCCAGACGACTCCGATGCCTACCCCGAGCACGCCCGAGAACGCCTGTGTCACAGGAGTGCGCTGCACGAGCCGGACGACGACGGCGACGAACGCCACGCCGAGCGACGCCAGGAGGGACGGCGTCAGGTCACGGGTCGCCACGTAGGCGACCACGAACACCAGGCCGGGCGCGACGGACTCCACAAGGCCCCGCACGCCGCCGACCGCGTCGGCGAACGAGAAGTCCTCCCCCGCGATGGCGCGCAGGCCCCGGAGCGGCTCGACCGACTCGGCGGCCTCCGGCCCGGTGGAGCCCCGCTCGGCCCGCTCCGCGGGCTGGCCTTCCGTCACGCGTGCACCTCGTGGCGCGGGGCCAGCTCGTAGCGGGGGTTGAACATCGTGAGCCGGCCGTCGCGCCGGGAGACGAAGCCCGACAGCCGCACGCGCCGGCCGGGCTCGATCCCGGCGATGCGGCGCTGGCCGAGCCAGACGACCTGGATCGACCCCGTCCCGTCGTACAGCTCGGCCTCGAGCGCCGGCACCCGGTGGCGGGGGCGCATGGTCACGCTGCGGAGCACACCGAACACCTCCGTGCGGGTGCGGTCACGCAGTCGCCCGACCGCCGAGCACCCCTGGAGCTCGGCGTGCTCGCGCTCCTCGCGCGCCTCGATCTCGGCACGGGAGGCGAGGACCGCACGCAGGCCGGTCCGCACCCGACCGCCCGCGAGCGACGGGCCGTGAGCCATGTCAGTGGACCTCCGTGATCTCGGGACCACGACGCAGCGGGTCGAAGCCCTGGGTGGCGGCCGGCGGCTGCTCGCCCTCCGCGCGGGGCTGCCCGGGCAGGGTGAGCGCGAGGAGGTCGCGCGGGGCGCGCGGGCGGTCACCGCGGACCACGACGACGTCGGCGAACACCGCCTCGAGCTCGCGGGCCTTCTCGGGGTCGACGGCGGCGCGTCCGGAGATGACGCCGCGCAGGAACCACCGCGGGCCGTCGACGCCCACGAAGCGGGCCGGCCGGTGCCCCGTGCGCCCCTCGGCGGTACGGACGGGGAGCCGCGCGAGCAGCTCGCGGCCGAACGGCCCGGGCAGGTCGTCGACGGTGCCGCCCTGGCGCGTGACGGACTCCGCGATCTCGCTGCGGATCTCGTCCCAGATGCCCGAGGACCGCGGAGCGGCGAACACCTGGAGCTGGAGCATCGAGCCGTGCAGCGCGAGCGCCGCGGCCGTCACGACGCGGGAGGTCTTGTCGACCTCCATGCGCAGCTCCATGCCGTCGCGATGGGGCACCCACAGGGCACCGAGGTCGAGCCGCTCGCCGCGGTCGTCGACCTCCGCCTCGTCCCACGGGCCGTGCTCGCGCCCGACGGCGAGGCCGTCCTCGAGCCCCTCGAGCTCGTCCTCCTCCGGCTCCTCCGCGTCGCGGGACCGCCGACCGAACAGGGCCACTGTCTCCTCCTTCACGGACCCGTGCCGGGCCCGACCCATCAGCCTATGCGTCCTCGCCGGGACCGGCCGCATCGGCGGCCCGCCACCCGCCGCTGGACCCGAATCCGCCGTCGCCGCGGTGGGACCCGGGCAGGCGCTCGGCCCGGACGAACCTGGCGCGCTCCACCCGCTGGACGACGAGCTGCGCGATGCGATCGCCCCGACGCAGCTCGACCGGGTGCTCGGGGTCGGTGTTCAGCAGCGTCACCTGGAGCTCGCCCCGGTAGCCCGCGTCCACCGTCCCGGGCGCGTTGACGATCGTGACCCCGTGCCGCGCCGCCAGACCCGACCGCGGGTGCACGAACGCCGCGTAGCCGTCCGGCAGGGCGATCCGCACGCCGGTCGGCACCGTCGCGCGGCCCAGGGGCGGCAGGACGACGTCCACTGCGGTGACCAGGTCCGCGCCGGCGTCGCCCGGGTGCGCGTAGCACGGCTCGGGCAGCTCGTCGTCGGTCATCACCAGGAGGACGTCGACGTCGCCGTCGCCGGGCTCACCGGGGTGTTCGCCGGGGTGGTGCGCGGGGATCACGACGCGACTCTAGCGGCGGCCGCGGCGCCGGCCGGTCGTCGGCTGCCATGCTGACGCCATGCCCGATGCGTCGACCCCTCCCGCCGCCGCTCCCTCCGCGCCGGGGCCCACGCCCGGAGCGGCCGCCGACGCGCCCGTGGCGTACGCCGAGCGCCTGTGGCCGGGTCCCCTGGGCTGGGCCCTCGTCGTGGGCGCCGCGCTCGCCGCAGCCGTGATCCTTGTCCCCGTGCACCCGGTCGCCGGCGTCGTCGGCGGGGCGGTGACGCTGGTCGGCGCTGCCGCGGCGGCCGCAGCGACGGCCACCCGGATCGAGGTGCGCGGCGGTGAGCTCCGCGTCGGTGCCGCCCACATCCCGCTCGGCGCCCTGGGCGAGCCGACGCCGCTGGACCGCGAGGGCGTGCGGCGAGCGGTCGGGCCCGGCTCCGACGCCCGGGCGTTCGTGACGCTGAGGGCGTGGGTCCCCGGCGGCGTCCAGGTACCGGTCACCGATCCCGGGGACCCGACGCCGTCGTGGCTCGTCTCGACGCGACGGCCCCGGGCCCTCGCGTCAGCGATCGCGGGCGCCGGTCAGGCGCACTCGGAGCAGACGAGCTGACCGTCCTTCTCGTAGGCGAGCTGGCTGCGGTGGTGCACGAGGAAGCACTTGCTGCACGTGAACTCGTCCGCCTGGCGCGGGAGGACCCGCACGGAGAGCTCCTCGCCCGACAGGTCGGCGCCCGGGAGCTCGAAGCCCTCGGCCGCCTCGATCTCGTCCTCGTCGACGACGCCCGAGTTCTTGTCGGTGCGGCGCGCCTGCAGCTCCTGGAGCGAGTCCTCGCTGAGGTCCTCGTCGGTCTTGCGCGGGGCGTCGTAGTCGGTGGCCATCGGTGAGCTTCACACTCCGTCTGTCATCGGGCCCACGCGGAGCCCGCGCGGTGTCGGTACGTACTCAATGCACGGAGCACAGTGCTTGTTCCCGCGCGGCGGGGGTGATTGTGCACCATCCGGAGGGCGCGTGCACGCCGCTCCGGAAGCGTCGATGATCATGTCTCGCGTGACGGGCCGCTTCACCCGTTCGGGTGGTCCGCGTCCGCCCCCAGCTCCTCCAGCAACGCGACCAGCTCGCGCACCGTGGGCTCGGGTCCGGCGACCGTCATCGTCTCCGACGGCGCACGCCCGCGAAGACCCAGCACCGCGGCACCCGCCTCGCGCGCGACGAGCGAGGCCGCGGCCAGGTCCCACGGCTGCAGCCCCCGCTCGTAGTAGAGGTCCAGGTTGCCCGCCGCGACCTGGCACAGGTCGATCGCGGCCGAACCCATGCGGCGGATGTCGCGGACGCGCGGCAGCAGGTCGGCGACGACGCGCGCCTGACCACGGCGACGCTCGACGGTGTAGCCGAAGCCCGTCCCGAGCAGGCTGGCGGACAGCGGGACCGGGTCGTTGACCCGGATCCGGCGGCCGTCCTCGTGGGCGCCCCCACCCAGCGTGGCGGTCCAGGTGCGGCCGTCGGCGACGTGGTGCACGCAGGCGGCGACGACAGTCCACGTCTCCGGGGTCGGCTCCCCCACGACCGCCGCCACGCTCACCGCGTAGGCGGGAAGGCCGTAGAGGTAGTTCACGGTGCCGTCGACCGGGTCGAGCACCCAGGTCACACCGCTCGTGCCGGGCTGGAGCCCCTCCTCCTCGCCGAGGACGCCGTCGTGCGGACGGCGCTCCGCGATCGTGCGCCGCAGCAATGCCTCCGAGGCGAGGTCCATCGCCGTGACGACGTCGACGGCGCTCGACTTGGTCGCGGCGACGTCGACCCGGCTGGGCCGTCCCTCGCGAACGAGAGCGCCGGCGCTCGTGGCAAGCTCCTCGGCGAGGGTGCCGAGCTCGACGACGAGCTCGGGGGCGGGGGCGTGTGCGTCGGGCTGCAGGCGCGGTTCGGTCACCGCACCATCCTGCCGGACCACGGGCGGCACACCGCCCCGCCTCCCCGACTCCCAGCCGCAGGGATGGCACCCTCGTACGTGGGAGGTGCCATGAGCGAGCTCACCCTCGTGGGGCTGGACGACGACGGCGAGCACGTCGTGCTCGAAGGGCCGGACGGTCAGCGGTTCCGCGTGCGCATCGACGAGGCACTGCGCGCCGCGGTCCGGCGCGACCGTCCGCACCTCGAGCAGGCCCGCGTCGAGGCCACGGGCGCCCTGCCACCGCGCGAGATCCAGGCGCGCGTGCGCGCGGGCCAGACGGCCGAGGAGATCGCCGAGGCGTCGGGGATGCCGGTGGAGATCGTGCGTCGCTACGACGGCCCGGTGGTGGCGGAGCGGCAGTGGGTCGCCGAGCAGGCGCGTGCGACGCGCATCGGGCACGAGCCGAGCGCCCCGGTGCTGGGCGAGCTCGTCGCCGACCGACTCGCCACCCGCGAGGTCCGCGAGATGACATGGGACGCGTTCCGTGTCGGCGCGGGCGCCTGGACGGTCGAGGTGTGCTTCGAGGTGGGCGGTGCGGACCGTTCCGCGCGCTGGAGCTACGACGCGACCGACCGCCGGGTGCGGGCGCTCGACGACGAGGCGCGGTGGCTGTCGGAGACCGAGCTGCCGGACGCGCCGGTCCGCCGTCACCTGGCCCCCGTCCGCGACCGGGTCTTCGACGTGGAGGTCGAGGAGGCCCTGCGCCCGCTGCTCGCGTCCGTCGACCCGCCCGTCGCAGCCGACCCCGAGCTCGAGGACGAGCCGACCCACGCCCTGCTGGACGACCTCGCCGGGCGCCGCGGGGTGCGCCAGGAGGCGGACCCCGACGACGACGACGAGGAGGAGTTCCCCGGGTTCGGGCCGCAGCACGCGTTCGACTTCGACAACCCCGAGCTCACCGTTCCCGCCGCGCACCCGCCGGCGTCGCACCCCGAGCAGGCGCACGACGCGCGCGTGCTGCAGATGCCGACGAAGGCGGCCGGCACGGACGCGGCCGCACACCCGTCGACGCCGCCCGCCGCGCACCCGTCCCACGACGGCCCGCACGTCGGGTCACCCGACCGCCCGGAGGAGCGCGCCGACCCGGCGCAGGCCGCGGAGGACGCCGCCCGCGCCGACGTCCCGCACGACGGCCCTCGCACGCGGGGCAAGAGGGGCCGGGCGAGCGTACCGAGCTGGGACGAGATCGTCTTCGGCGCCCGGCACGAGTGACCGGCGCCCCGACGCCTCACACGAACGGGAGCGTGTCCGGCCGCTCGGACGTCGCGCGGGCCACGTACCGCGTCATCCGCCGCATGTGGTGACGGCGGCACAGGACCTCGTAACCGACGACCGCCTGGCCGCCGGTGTCGCCGACGAGCACCTGCTCGCCCTCGACGACCATCTCGCCGTCCACGGTGCGCGCGTTGTGCGTGGCGCGGGCCCCGCACCAGCACAGCGTCTGGACCTGGAGCACGTCGACCCGGTCAGCGAGCTCGATCAGCCGGGCCGACCCGGGGAACAGCCGCGTGCGGAAGTCTGCAGTGATGCCGAACGCGTAGACGTCCACACCCATCTCGTCGACGAGCTGCGCGAGCTGTTCCACCTGCAACGGTGTGTAGAACTGCGCCTCGTCGCAGACGAGGTAGTCCACGCGCTCGCCGCGGAGCCGGCGCTGGATGACGTCGTCCCAGAAGTCGGTGGCGTCGGTCACCTCGATCGCCGGGTGGCGCAGACCGAGCCTGGACGACACGACCGACTCCCCCGCCCGGTCGTTGCGGGTGTACAGGAGCCCGCCGCGACCCGCGACCGCGTGGTTGTGGTCCATCTGGAGGGCGAGCGTGGACTTGCCGGAGTCCATCGTCCCGCTGAAGAACACGAGCTCGGCCATCGACGTCCTCCTAGGCCACCACGACGAGCGGGATGAGCATCTCCCCCGGCGTGAGGGAGCCGTGCATGCCGCGCAGCTGGATCGACGCGGGGGTCTGCGTGCGCGAGTCCACCACGCCCGCCAGGCCGCGTGCCGCAACCACCAGGTCCCCGACGAGCGGGCGCACGTGCAGGGCCACCTCGCCGAACCACCCCGCGGCGACGGCCTCGTCCCCGGTCGCCACGAGAGCTCCGTCGCCCAGGACCGTCCGCCATCGCTCGGCGACCACCGGCAGCTCGGCGCGGGCCTCATCGGTCAGGTGCACGTACGTCGCCCGGGGCTCGCCCGCGACGAGGGCGACGCCTTCCGCGAGCGCAGGCGTGGTCGCGACGTCGACGAGCCGCTCGTGGTCGACGTCCACGTGCCCGTGGTCGGCGGTGACCAGCAGCAGGGTCCCCGCCGGCATCCGGCGCGCGAGCCTGGCCAGCCCGGCGTCGAGCTCGGCGAGCGCGTCGCCCCACTCCGCGGAGCGCCAGCCGTGGTGGTGGCCCACCTTGTCGACGTCGCCCCAGTAGAGGTAGACCAACCCCGGGTCGGCGAGCGCTCGCAGCGCCGCGTCGACGCGGGCGTCCAGCGTCTCCGCGCCCACGTAGCGTCCGCCGCCCAGCACGGCGATCGTCAGACCTGAGCCGGCGAAGCGGGCCGGGCCGATGGAGGTCACGGCGCGTCCGGCGGCCTGGGCCAGCCCCAGGAGGGCGGGCTCCCGCTGCCAGGCGGGCGCGGGCTCGATACCGGTCCACGAGACGAGGTTCGCCAGGCCCCCGGTGACGGGGTTGCGCATCGTGTAGCCGAGCAGCCCCGTGCGCCCGGGCGGTCGTCCGGTGCCGAAGGACGCGAGCGAGGTGGCGGTCGTCGACGGGAAGCCCGAGGTGAGCACCCGAGTGTCGGGGAGGCGGTGACGCAGGAAGGGCGCGTGCCCGGCGCGCTCGCGGACCAGCTCGGCCCCGAGGCCGTCGACGAGGACCACGCAGACGCGCTCCGCCGACGGCAGACCGAACCTCGCGCGCGCCTGCGCCGCACCCGACACCGGCGAACCTGGCTCGACCTCGACACCCAGCGCGCCCAGCGCCGCGGGCAGGACCCGGTCGAGGCTGTCCGCCCCGTAGTCGGGCGGGCGGAGCCCGGCCGCGGCGAGCGCCGCCGTCACTCCGTCCGTCACCGGGCGGTGGCCGCGGAGAGCGCCCGGGCGAACGACACGGCGGCGCGGACGGCCTCGCGGCCCTCCGCCTGGGCGGACACGCGCACGACGACGTCGTCGGGCGAGATCGAGCCGGTGAGGCCGTGGTCGGCCTCGCACTGCGGGTCGCCGCACGTCGCCGGCTCGAGATCGATCCGCTGCACCCCGCCCCAGCCGACGGCGAGGGTGAGCTCCACGGGCGCCGCCCCGGCGCGGTGCCGCTCGGGGGCGCCGACGACGTGCGTGAGGGCAACCGTGTGGACGGCCCGAAGCGGAACCGCCTCGGTGGTGGCGGAGGCGCTCGCCACGGGGTTGTCCTCGTCGGCGGGGTGGTCGTCGACGTGCGCCATGATCAGACGCGACGGGGTGAGCACCAGCGCCGTGACGTGCCGGCGCACCTCCGTGTCGAAGGTGGTCTCCGGGTGCACCAGGTGAGCCAGGACGTCCTCCCCGCCGATCGCGACGTCGAGGACGTCGCCGACGAGCTCGGGGTAGTACCCGGCGTGGTCGAGGGCCTGGCGGAGGGTGATGGTGCGCGGCACGGCGACCATCTTTCCACCTGCCGGCGCCGCCCGATCGTCACGCACACCCCCGGTCAGTCCGGCAGCGCCCGCCGCCGGCCGTCGACGCGCTCGGCCTCCGCGAGCTCCACGCGCGCGGCGAGGACCGCGGCCCCCTGCTCCCCGACGACCACGGGGTGCAGCTCGAGAGCGTGCAGCTCGGGCACGTCCTCGGCCAGCACGGCGACCCGCCCGAGGACGTCCTCCAGGGCGGCGACGTCGAGGGCCGGGAGGCCGCCGTAGCCGAACAGGCGCGGCGCGGTGCGCACACCGCGAACCATCTCCGCCACGTCGACGTCGGTCAGCGGTGCGACGCCGTGCGAGACGTCGTCGAGCAGGTCGGCGGCGTCGCCCGCGAGGCCGAACGAGACCACGGGACCGAAGCGCGGGTCCTCGCTCGACCGCACGACGCAGGCCGCCCCGGCGGGCGCCATCTGCTGCACCTCGAGCCTCTGCTCCGTCTCCCCGTGCGCCGTCACCACGCGGCGCACCTGGGCCACCGCCTCGGTCAGCGCGGCCGGGCCGCTCACGTCCAGGCGCACCGCTCCGAGGTCCACCCGGTGCCGCAGCGTGCCCGCCGCGCTCTTGACCGCGACCGGCCAGCCGAGCTCCTCGGCCGCGGCCAGCGCCTCGGCCTCGGTCGCCACGGTCCGTACGGGCCACACCTGCACGCCGTAGGCGCCGAGCAGCTCCGCCGTCCGGTCGGCGTCGAGCGCCACGGCCACGCCGGGGGCGCGACCGGGGTCCGCCAGGGCCTCCGTCACCACACGC
>JAEZZV010000222.1 GCA_023418375.1 Actinomycetes bacterium
GCCGGACCGCTCGCAGCGCCGCCGCTTCCGCCTGCGCTGCCGACCATCACCGGCCCGACCGACATCACGCTCGAGGTCGAGACCGACCTGAGCGCCGTCTACCGCGCCTCGTCGGAAGGTACCGAGGTCAAGGTCGCGTCGAGGCCTGGCTGGGTCACGAGCCGGTTCCGCAACGGGGCCCTGACCCTCTCCGGTGAGCCCACCGTGGCGGCTCCACCCGCCACGGTGCAGCTGTACACCGGCAACAGGTGGAGCCCCAGCGCGACGCTGACCGTCACGCTCACCGTCACCGGCCCGCCCACGATCTCCGGGGACTTCTCGGTCGAGGGGGAGCTGGGCGAGGACTTCCAGGAGGAGTACACCCTGGGCGGGTACCCGCTGCCGACCTCCACGGACGTCAGCGTGACCGGTCTGCCGGCCGGGCTCAGCGCCGAAGTCACTGGCGCCGGCACGGACGACATGGGCCTCCGGATCTCCGGTACTCCCACCGACGCCGGGCAGTTCACCGCGACGGTGACCGCCGCGGCGGGCGGGCGGACGGCTCTGCGGAACCTGACGATCACCGTCTACGGGATCGACATCGGGCCGGTCCCCGAGACCCGCCTCACCCGCGGCATCGCCATGACCCCCGTCGTCATCCCGGTGGACGCCTACCCCGGCGACTTCTCCTGGGCGACCGGCTCGCGGCCAGAGAACATCGACGTGAAGAAGGTGGCGGGCGGACTGGAGATCTCCGGAACCCCGGACTGGTCCGGCTCGCGGTCCTTCGGCGTCTACGTCGAGACCGGGAACTGGTGGGACCCCTGGTGGGAGTACACCGTCATCACGCTGACCGCCGGCAAGGCCCCGACGCTCTCTGTGCCGTCGTCCCGGACCGTCGTCGCCGGGCAGGCGATGACCATCCCGATCACGGTGGACCCGAGTGACGCGTCGGTGCTCGTCGCCTCCGGGCTGCCCGCCGGCGTGACGTTCCCGACTGACGGCACGGGGCGAACGCTCGCCGGCATGCCGGACCGGGCCGCGATGGGTGAGCACACGATCACCTTCAACGCCACGAACGACTTCGGCACCGCGAGCGCGACGCTCCAGCTCACCGTCCAGGCGCCGCCGGTCATCACCGTGTCGGACCAGACCTTCACGTCGGGCGGCGACGCCTCGCACACCGTCACGGCGACAGGGTGGCCGCTGCCACAGCTCTCGGTGCGTGACGGCGACCTGCCCGCCGGCCTGACCGCCGACGGCAGCACGCGGGGCACGCTGGTCATCAACGGCAGCACCACTGCGTTGGGCGCGTCGACCATCCACGTCACGGCGAGCAACGGCGTCGGGCCCGCGGTGGAGACCACCTACGCGCTCTCGATCGTCGCCGCCCCCGTCTTCGCCCAGGAGACCATGGCGCTGACGGTCGACGCCGGCGAGCCGATGTCGGACGTGACGCTCGAGGCGGCCTCGTTCCCGCCCCACACCGTGACGTTGGCGCCGGGGAGCGCCGAGCTGCCTGCCGGTCTCTCGATCGACCCCGCCACCGGGATCCTCAGTGGCACCCCGACCGCTGCGGCGGCAGGCGTGCACACGGTCGCCGTCCGCGCCACCAACGTGTACGGCCACGACGACCTGGCGCTGGAGATCACGGTGCTCGCCGCTCCCGCCTTCGTGTCGGCCCCGTCGACGGCGGACTTCACCTTCGGTTCGCCGGGTGACTACACCTTCACGACGTCCGGCTGGGCTCCGCCCACGGCGACCGCCACAGGGCTGCCCGACGAGCTGAGCCTCGTCCAGGACGACACGACGACGTGGCGGATCACCGGCACGGTCACCGACCCCGAGGACCTTGGCACGCATCAGGTGGTCATCACCCTGACGAACCTGGATGCCGAGGGCCACGCGCGCACCGTCGAGCGCACCGTCGACCTCTCGGTCGAGGGCTTCGCCTGGACCCAGGTCCCGGATGACCTCACGCTGGAGGCCGACGTTCTCATGGAGCCGTTCCTCGTCGAGACGCGCAGCCACCCGTGGCCGGACTTGGTCATCCCGGGGGGCATGCCGGACGGGATTGCGTGCACCCCCGAGCTGGGCTCCCAGGAGGCCTTGCCCCCCGGCATCTTGCCGACTGTGTCCTGGCACTGCGGTGGCACACCGACGGCTGCCGGGAGCTGGACTGTGACCTTCGACCCGATCTTCTGGCCTTCGGTCGCGTCGCACACGATCACCATCACCGTCATCAAGCGCCCGACGATCGTCGCGGAGGTCGCCCCGGTGGTGGCTGGAGACGACGTGTCCCTGCCGGTCACGATCACGGCCGACCCGGCGCCGGAGCCCGACAAGGTCACGGCCACCGGTCTGCCCACGGGCCTGGGCCTCGAGCAGGCGACTGACGGGAGCTGGGCGATCGTCGGTCGCGTCGACCGCGCCGACGTCGGGGTGTACGACGTCACGATCACGGCGGAGAACGGCCTCACGGGCCAGGCGGACCTGACCCTCACGGTCGGGTCCCGCCCGGTCCTGCCGACCGGTGACGTGGTGCTCGACATCGACGAGCCCTTCGCCTCCTCCGTGACGGCCGACGGCTCTCCCGCCCCGACCCTGACGATGACCGACGGCGACCTGCCGGACGGCCTGACGTGGTCGGCGGACGGCGCCACGGGCACGCTCGAGGGCACGCCGACCGAGGCGGGTGTCTGGACCTACACCGTGACCGCGACCAACGGTCACGGCACCGTGGAGCAGACGTACCGCGTCGAGGTGCAGCAGCCGGTCGCGTTCCCCGAGGGCACGATGTCCGTCGCTCTTGTCGAGGGCGTGGCCGCGTCGCGGACGCTCCCGCTGGCGGGCTTCCCGCACCCCACCGTCGACGTCGCGGGCACCGTGCCCGGGATGACCGTCGAGCACACCCCGGGCAGCGCCCCGGTGCTCACCGGGACCCCCGCGGCGGGGTCGGCGGGCAGCTACACGCTGACGCTGACCGCGGAGAACGCGGGTGAGTGGGGTGCCACCCAGCAGACGCTCACCGTCCTGGTGCGCGTCGACGCGGCACCGCGGTTCGTCTCCGGCGCAGGGCCCCTCGAGGTCACCGTCGGCACGACGGTCGACCACCCGTTCGCCACCACCGGCGCCCCGGCTCCGCAGCTGACGGCGACGGGTCTGCCGACGGGCGTCACGCTCGAGCGCGCCGCTGACGGGACCTGGCACCTCGTCGGCGCCCCGGCCCCCGGCTCGGGCGGTCGGCACACGGTGACGATCACCGCCCGCAACGGAGTCCTCGACCCGGTCACCGCGTCGATGGTGCTCACGGTCCGCGAGCCGGTGACGGCGGTCGTCGCCCCGGCAACGACCATGCGGGTCGGCACGGCCGGCGTCGTGGACGTCACGGCGCGCGGCGGGTACCCGACACCGGCCACCCTCACCCTCGAGGGCACCCTGCCTGGCGGTCTGCGGTTCGTGGACGACGGGGACGGCACCGGCCAGGTGCTCGGGACCCCGGCGGCCGGCACCGCCGGTACGTGGCAGCTGACCGTCGTCGGCGACAACGGCGTGGGGACGGCGCGAGCCGCGCTCACCCTCACCGTGGTCGACGCCCCGGTGGTGCCGCCGACCACCCCGCCGACCACCCCGCCGACCACCCCGCCGACAACCCCGCCGACAACCCCGCCGTCAACCCCGCCGTCGACCCCGCCGTCGGCGACGCCTCCGGCCACCGCGCCGGTGACGCCGGCCCGCACCTCGACCGACCCGGCGCTCGCGCCGGTCGCCGGGGACACCGGTGCCACGCCGCCCGCGACGGACGCCGGCGACGACGAGGCGGACGCCCCTGCCACCGGCCAGGGTGGCTCGGGTGACGAGGCCGGTGACGGCGACGGCGACACCGAAACCGCCGCTCCGCCGGTGCTCGACCCGGAGGAGACCATCACGGTCGAGGGCATCCCGCGCCCGTGGTGGTGGGTCATCGGCTCGGCGCTCCTCGCGCTCCTGGTGCTCGCGTGGCGGACGTCGGAGCGGTGGCTGCGCAAGCTGTGACCGCATGAGTGGACGAAGGGGCCCGGCCGCACGGCCGGGCCCCTTCGTCGTGCCGGGGGGTGGCACGACCGCACGGGCGCGTGGTGCCCGCCCCGGCGCCGGCCCTAGGGTCTGCGTCATGCCCGAGCTGCGCACCCTCGCCGTCGACTGCGGCGGCGGGAGCATCCGCGCGACGGTGCTGGACGCGGCGGGCACGATGCACGCCCAGCCGGTCCGCGTGCCGACGCCGTACCCCCTGCCCCCGGAGCGGCTGGCGACGACGATCGCGGACCTCGCGGCGCAGCTCCCTCCGGCGGACCGCGGAACGGTCGGCATCCCGGGGATGATCCGGCACGGCGTCGTGGTCGCCACCCCGCACTACGTCACCGTGAGCGGCCCCCGCAGCGCGCCCCGCGAGGACCTCGTGGCCGCCTGGTCCGACCGCGACGTCGCCGCGGACCTCACCGCTGCGCTCGGCTACCCGGTGCTCGTCCTCAACGACGCCGAGGTGCACGGCGCCGGGGTGGTGGCGGGCACGGGCGTCGAGCTCGTCCTCACGCTGGGCACCGGCCTCGGCTCGGCGCTGTTCGACGGCGGCGCGCTCGCTCCGCACCTCGAGCTCTCGCACGCACCCGTCCGCCGCGGCACGACCTACGACGACTGGCTCGGCGCGCACGCCCGCCGCCGCCTCGGCGACGGCGTGTGGTCGCGTCGCGTGCGGGAGGCCGTGGCGGGCCTGCGCCCCGTCATCCGCTGGGACCGCCTGTACATCGGCGGCGGCAACGCCCGCCGGATCACGCCGCGCGCGCTCACGCTCCTGGGCGACGACGTCGTCATCGTGCCCGACTCCGCGGCGCTCGCCGGCGGCGTGCGGGCATGGGAGCTCGCCCGCACGACGTGAGGCGGCGCCGCCAAGATCACCCGGATGCGTCACCCACTCGGGGACGAACCGTTGCGAGACTGGACACGGACGCCCGGATCGGCCCCCGGGCGTCCCGGCTCCCTGCCGTCCCCCTGCGGGCCACGGAGGTCCGATGCTGCCCGGGACGCCCGACCAGCGCCCCAGACGACGGGGGCGGGGCGGCGCGACCGTGGCGACCGTCGCCCTGGTCCTCCTGGGCGTCGCCGGCATCGGTGGGCCGGCCACGGGAGCCGACGTGCCGGGCGACCCCGCGGACGGCCGTCCGACGATCACGGCGCAGGAGGTCTGGGAGGGCGAGGCGGGCAGAGGCGTCGTCTCCATCCCCATCACGGTCACCGGGACGCCTGCCCCCGAGGTGAGGGCGTCCGCCCTTCCGCCCGGGGTCACCCTGATCGGCCACCAGGTCGGCCGCTTCTGGCTGCTGACCGGGAGCGTGACCGCCCCTGGGGAGTACACGGCCACGCTCACCGCCGACAACGGCGTCGGCGAGCCGGCTGTCACGACCGTGGTGTTCCGGGCCGAGGCGCCGCCCTCCTTCGCCGCTCCCTCCTTCACCGGCCCCTCCCCCGACGGCCGCGTCACCCTCGTCGTCGGCGTCCCCGCCACGGTCGAGCTCGTCGCGACGGGGTCCCCCGTCCCCACGGTCACGATCGAGGGCGCCCTCCCGGCCGGCCTGACGATCGTCGGCGACGGCACCGGGGGCCTCATGATCACCGGGACGCCGACGCAGCACGGCATGTTCCGGCTCACGGCCAGGGCGACGAACGCGCACGGCACCGACTCTCTGTATGTGCTCCTGACGATCGGCAGACGGCCTACGTTCGGCGCGGACACCCTGGCCCTGAGCGCGGAGACCGGACGCCTGCTCACGACCCGGCTCGACCTCGCCGCTTTCCCCCCGGCCACGCTCGCCGTCACGGACGGGGCTCTGCCGCCCGGTGTGCTGCTCACCCCGGACGGCCGGCTCGAAGGTTCGCCGACGGCGCCCGGCCACTACGAGGCGACGGTGACCGCGACGAACGAGCACGGCGTCGACACCATGACTGTCGTCATCGACGTCTGGACGAGGCCAGGTCTCGCCGACCCCTCGGGCGGGCTGTCCTTCAGCACCGCCGCCGAGACCGCGGTGCGCGCGACGTTCCGGACCGTGGGATGGCCGGTACCGTCGGTGACGCTCAGTCCCGGCTGGACCCTGCCGCCGGGACTGCGCTTGCGCGTCGACCCGGACGATCCGTACGCCTGGCAGCTCGTGGGCGAGGTCGCCCACGCCGACGCCGGCCAGTACTGGTCCAGGTTCGTCGTGGCGAACGGGGTCGGTCACGACCGGACCGTCGACGTGTCCATGGAGGTCATGGCCCCTCCGCAGTGGGACCCACCGGCTGGGGGGACGGTCGTCGTTCCGCGCGGCGAGCCGATGCCGCCCCTCACGATCCGTGTCACCGGGTACCCCCTCAGCCTCTACTACGGCGGGGGCGTCAGTGTGTTGTCCACCTCGTCGGGCGTCGCGGAGAAGCGGATGACCCTCGGCGGTGCCCTGTCGGAGGACGACCACCTCTGGACGTGCGTCAACGGCGACCTCAGGAGCGGCTCGAGCTGCGCCGGCGGTGTGCAGACCACGACCCGCTTCGTCGTGCGCGACCGCCCCGCCGTCCTCGCGCCGGAAGCCGCGACGGTCCACGTCGGGACCGCGGCGGCGATCCAGCCGATCACGGTCACCACGACCCACGACGCGTCCCTGACCGCCGATGGCCTGCCCGACGGGCTCACCCTCGTCCCCGACCCGGGCGCCGACCACACGTGGCGCATCACCGGGCGACCGGAGCCGACGGCGGTCGGGCGGCACACCGTGGTCCTGACCGCGGACAACGGCGTCACCGGGACCGCCTCATTCCCGCTCGACGTCACCGGCCCGCCGACCTCGGCCGCGCCTACGTCAGCCCTGCTGCTGGTCGGCGAGACACCGACCACTGTCGTGCGCGCGGCCGGGCTCCCGGCCCCGGCGATGACCGTCACGGGCGACCTGCCCGACGGCGTCACCGCCACCGACGACGGGACGGGCGCCCTGCGCCTTGCCGGGGCCCCGACACGGGCCGGGACGTGGACCGTCGAGGTCCACGCGTCCAACGAGCACGGCAGCGCCTCGACCGAGCTGACGCTGACCGTCGAGCAGGCGGCAGCATTCGCCGACGACACCATCTCCCGCACGCTGCGCGAGGGGCACGAGCTCTCCTTGGCGCCCGTGGTGGCCGGCGTGCCGGCCCCGGTGGTGTCGCTGGCGTCCGGCGACCTTCCGGACGGCGTCACGCTGACCGACGCGGGGGCGCTGGTCGGAACGCCCACCGTGGGCTCGGCCGACGCCGCGGACGGCCGCTACGCCGTCGTCCTGCGGGTGGCCAACGTGCACGGCGAGGACCTGCTCCCTGTGACGTTCACGGTGCTCTCCCCACCGTCCTTCGCCAACGGCCTGAGCAACGCGGTGATCCAGGCGGGGACGGCCGCCACGGTCACGATCCGCACCCGAGGCTGGGACCGGCCGACGTTGACGGCCACCGGCCTGCCCCCCGGCCTCGAGGCGGTCCGCGTCGACGCCACGACGTGGGCCCTGGTCGGCGAGGTCGCGCGCGCGAACCGCGGCTCCTACGACGTCGGGCTCGTCCTTGAGAACGGCTACGGGGCGCCCGTGGCCGGGACGCTGCGGCTCACCGTGACGGCCGCGCACGCGTGGTCGGGGCCGGCTGTCGTGGACATCGGCTGCGCGACGTCCGCGCCCGTGGACGTGGTCCTGACCGGCTACCCGATCGGCGACGTCACGGTGGCCTCCGGTCCCACATCGCCGGCGGTCGAGCTCGTCGAGTCCGGACCGGCTCGTGTCGCCTACCGGCTCAGCAGCCCGACCGACACCACCGGGCCGACCCCGGTGACCTTCACCTCGGACGCGGGGGCCACCCACACCGTCACGTTCCGCACCCGGTGCGGCCCGCCGCCGACGCCCTCGCCGACACCGCCGACGCCCTCGCCGACACCGCC
>JAEZZV010000256.1 GCA_023418375.1 Actinomycetes bacterium
GGCGTCGGGCGCGCGGGCGTCGGACGGCGCCCGCCGTCGCGGACCCGGGAGGATGGGGCCGTGCTCGACGACATGACCGCCGACCCCGCCCCCGACGCGCCCGCGCTGGACCTCGCCCACCACACCGGGTTCCTCGTCCGCCGGACGCAGCAGGCGCACCTGGCGGTGTGGGCGGCCGAGGTCGGGCCGCGGCTGAGCAACGTGCAGTTCGGCGTGCTCAACGTGCTGGCGCGGCTCGGTGAAGCCAGCCAGCGCGAGCTGTGCGACGCCCTCGACCTCGACCGCTCGACGATCGCCGGGCTCGTGGCGCGACTCGAGGCCCGCGGGCTCGTCGCGCGCGTGCGCGCCGCAGCAGACCGCCGGCGCAACGTCGTGCAGCTCACCGACGACGGCCGCGCGACGTTGCGCGACGCGATGGCCGACGCCGCCCGCGTGGACGCCGTCCTGACCGCACGGCTGTCCGCGGACGAGCGCGTCGAGCTCCAGCGGCTCCTGACGATGGTGCTGGCCGCGCGCCCACCCCTCGAGGGGCCGGACGCGCGGCCAGGTCGGGCGGGGTGATCACCCGGCGGGTGATCACCGGCTCGAGGCGGCCTCCGCGCGCTTGGCGCGCTGGATCTGCTCGTACACGTGCGTGCGCAGCTCCGTGAACCGCGGCAGCGCGCGCGTCGAGAGCTGGTCGCGCTCGGCCGGCAGGTCGATGGCCAGGTCCTCCTGGACGAACGTCGGCGAGCTCGACAGCACGAGGACGCGCTCGCCCAGGTAGACCGACTCGTCGATGTCGTGCGTGACGAACAGCACCGTCACGCCCAGGTCCTGCCAGACCCGCCGCACGAGGTCCTCGAGGTCCGCACGCGTCTGGGCGTCGACGGCCGCGAACGGCTCGTCCATGACGAGGATCTCCGGCTGGTAGGCCACGGCCCGCGCGATCGCGACGCGCTGCTGCATGCCGCCGGAGAGCTGCCACGGGTACTTGTGCAGCACCTGGGACAGGCCGACCTCCTCCAGGGCCCGCTCGACGGCCGTCGTGCGCTCGGCCCGGGAGACCCCGCGCGCACGCAGGGGCAGGGCGACGTTGTCGCGCACGGTGAGCCAGGGGTAGAGGCTGCGCCCGTACTCCTGGAAGACGACGGACATCGTGCGCGGCGGCTCGGTCACCGCGGCGCCGTCGAGCGTGACGGTCCCGGCCGTCGGTGACAGCAGGCCGGACAGGCACTTGAGCAGCGTCGTCTTGCCGCAGCCCGACGGGCCGACGATGCAGACGAGCTCGCCGGGGCGCACGTCGAAGGTGATGGACCCGATGGCCTCGACCGGCCCGGTCGCGCTGACGTAGGTCTTCTTGAGGTCCTGGACGGACAGCAGGACGGAGCGCTCAGCCACGTGCCACCTCTCTCGAGCCGTGGTACCAGTGCAGGACCCGCCGCTCCACGACGGTGAAGATCGCGGCGACGACCACCCCGATGAGGCCGAGCAGCAGGGTGCCGCTCCACATCTCGGCGATCATGTACTGCCGCTGGAAGTAGACGATCTGGAAGCCCAGCCCGGACGACGACGAGAACATCTCCGAGATGACCATGAGGATGAGCCCGATCGCCAGGCTCAGCCGGACGCCCGCCATGATCTGCGGGCTGGCGGCGGGCAGGACGTAGTAGCGGTAGGCCAGCGCCCCCCGGATCCGGTAGGACCGCGACGTGTCCGCGAGGACCGGGTCCATCGCGCGCACGCCCTCGACGGTGTTGAGCAGGACCGGCCACACGCTGCCGGAGATGATGACGGCGAGCTTCATCGAGTCGCCGATGCCGAGCACGAGCATGAGCACCGGGACCAGCACCACCGGCGGGATGGCGCGGAAGAACTCGAGCATCGGCTCGAGGAGGGCGCGCAGCCAGGGCGTGGAGCCGATGACCGTGCCCGCCACGATGCCGATCGCGATCGAGGCCAGGACGCCGACGCCGAACCGCGCGAGGCTGGGCAGCACGTCGCCGGTGATCGTCCCGGGGTCGAGCCAGGTGTCGACGAAGGCCTGCGCGACGCGGGCGGGCGATGGCAGGTACAGGTTGACGGTGTCGCGCGTGGCCAGGGCCCAGCCGAGCACGATGAGCACGGGCAGGCCCACGGCGAACGCGAACGACGCCGCGGCCCGACGGAGGGTGGCGCCGCTCACTGAGGTCCCTCCCTGCGCACGGACGGGTGCCAGTGCAGGACCCGCTGCTCGATCGCGCGCGTGCCGAGGTTCACCAGGAGGCCGAGCAGGCCGGTGACCAGGACGAGCGCGTACAGCCCGGGTGCGTCGGGCGCGGAGCGGTACAGGTTGATCTGCAGGCCGATGCCGGGGTTCCCGATGACGAGCTCGGCCGTGATGGTCAGCACGAGGGCGATGGAGGCGGCGAGCCGGAACCCCGTGATGACGTACGGGAGCGCCGTCGGGAGCACGAGGTGGCGCAGCCGGTGCCACCGGCCCAGGCCGAAGCTGCGGGCGGTGTCGCGGGCGACGGTGTCGACGTCGGCGATCCCGTACATGACCTGGATGAGCACCTGCCAGAACGGCGCGTAGACGACGACGATGAGCGCCGCCTCCCGCGAGAGCCCGGCGAGCAGGACGGCGAGCGGGATGATCGCGACCGAGGGGATCGGCCGGAGGAACTCGACCGTGGTGTGGGTCGCGCGGCGCAGGAACGGCACGAGCCCGATCACGGTGCCCAGCACCAGCGCGGCGGACACGGAGATGGCCAGGCCGATCGCCCAGGTGAGCACGGTGTCGCCGAGCACCGACCAGAGCTTCGCGGTGCCGAGCTCGGTGACCAGTCGGGCGACGGTCGTCGTGAAGGTCGGCAGGTAGTCGCGGTCGACGACGCCGGCCCGGGCGACCACCTCCCAGGTCGCCCCGAAGCCGAGGACACCGAGCAGGCCGAGCCCGGCCTTGCGCCGGCGCCGGGCCGCGCTCGTGCGGGATGCGGCCCGCGGTGCGGGTCGAGGGGTGGCCACACGCGGCTCCTGTGCTGGGGGCACGGTGGTGCCCGCTGTCGCTCCAGCGGGCACCACCGTCATGGTCATCGAGCGTGTCACTCGGCGATGATCTGGGCCAGGTCGGGCGCGGAGTCGAAGTACCCGTGCTCGACGGCGAGGTCGGCCAGGCCCTGGATCAGGTCGCGGTCCAGGTCGGTCGTGAACGTCGGCAGCGGCAGGCCGGCGGCCGCCTCGGCGGGGAGCTCGAGGTTGTCCACGAGGGCCTGGCGCACGGCGTCGTCGTTCTCGGCCGCCCAGGCGAACGCCGCCGTGAAGGCTTCCCGGACCTTGGTCACGAGCTCCGGGTCGTCGGAGACCGTGGACCCGGTGGCCTGGATGACGAGCGTCGGCAGGCCCGGCAGGACCGCCTGGTAGGGGTAGACGACGACGCTGCCGCCGGCGCCGACGATCATCGAGACGAAGGGCTCGGGGACCCAGGCGGCGTCGATGTTGCCCGCCTCGAGCTGGCCCTTGGCATCGGGGAACGCGACCTCGACGAACTCGATGGTGCTCGGGTCGCCGCCGTCGGCCTCGACCGCGGCGGAGATCGTGAGGTCGCCGGCCGCGCCGAGGGAGTTCACGGCCACGCGCTTGCCCGCGAGATCGGCCGGGCTCGCGATGTCGCTGCCGGCCGCGGCCACGACGGCGTTGATGTCGTCGCCCTCGGCGTAGCTCGAGGCGTAGTTGGCGATGATCTTCACGTCGAGGCCCTGGAGGCTCGCGCGCAGGGCGCCGAACGGCTGGCCCACCGAGAAGTCGACGTCGCCGTTGACCAGAGCGGGCATCGCCTGGGCGCCGCCCTGGATGGGCTGGACCGTCACGTCGAGGCCGTACTCGTCGAAGATCCCGGCGTCGACGGCGGCCCACAGGGGCGCCGTCTCGCTGATGCTCAGCGCGCCGATGGTGATCGCGACGGGCTCGGCGGCGGCGTCGTCGCCGGCGTCCGCGTCCTCGGTCTCGGCGGTGTCAGGGGCGTCGGTGGTCTCGGGCTCGGTCTCGGCGTCGGACGAGCACGCGGCCACCCCGAGGGACAGGGCGGCGACGAGCGCGACCACGAATGCGGGGCGTCGGGTCATGGGGGGTCCTCAATTCTGCGTTGAATCTCGGCTCGCGGGGACGGCTCGTGCGGGGCCTGTGGACAGGCCGGCCGCGGTGTGCGTGGCGCGCAATGCATGACATGTGAGCGGCCATCGTGCAGTTCGAATGTCACATATGTCAATGGTGAGGTTCGGGTGCGATACTCGCGCCCATGCCGTCCGGGCCCCAGGGGGAGGGCGTGCCGGACCGCGTCCGGCGCCGCCCCGAACAGCTGCTGCTCGCCTTCCTCGGCGAGCTGGTGCTGGGTGGCGACGTCGCGCCCGTGCCGACGGTGGTGCTCGTCGACGTGCTGGCCGAGCTCGGGGTCGGCGAGCCTGCCACGCGCGCCGCCCTCGCCCGGATGGCCCGGCGCGGTCTGCTCGCCCCGGTGCGTTCGGGCCGGACGGTGGCCTACGACCTCACGCCCGCGAGCGAGCGGGTGCTGCGCGACGCGCACGGTCGGATCTTCGCCGACGACCCGTTCGCGCCCGAGGGTGCGGGCTGGACGCTCGTCACGTTCTCCGTGCCCGAGCGCCGGCGCGACCTACGGCACCGCGTGCGGGCGCAGCTCGCCTGGGCGGGCTTCGGCCTGCTGCGCGACGGCCTGTGGATCGCGCCGGGCGAGGTCGACGTCGCCGAGGTGCTCGACGACGTCGCGGCCGCCGCGCCGGGACTGGACCTCGCCGCGTTCCGCGCCGTCGAGGTCGAGGGCTTCTCCGCCGCCCGCAGCGTGCGCACCGCGTGGCGCCTCGACGAGATCCGGGACCGGCACCGGGTGTTCCAGGAGCAGTGGTCGGCGTGGCTGCCGGCCGGTCCGGACGGTGCCGCGGCCGTCCGGGACCTGACAGCGCTCGTGGCGGACTGGCTCGCGCTGCTGCGGGCGGTGCCGCGGCTCCCGGCGGAGCACCTCGAGGAGGACTGGCCGTCGGGGGAGTCCGTGCACATCTTCCGCGGGCTGCACGACGCGCTGGCGGGCCCCGCGCGGGCCGAGCTGGCCCGCCGCCTGGCGTCGGCCCGCGGCGCCTGACGTTCTACGTCTTCCTGACGATCGTCACGGTTTTGCTTGACGTTCGCCGGGTCTTCTGCGCACCATGCGTGCGACGGACCGTCCGCGGCCCGCCCGCGGGCACGACGGCGTGTCCGCGTCACGAGGAGGTGAGCGGTGACCGACGCACCCGCCCCCACGGCGCCCGCGCCGATGGAGGCCGCCCCGGTGGCTCCGGGCCCGGCCGCGCCCGCCGCGGCGGCGCCGCCCGGCGACCTGAGCCGCGCCAACTACGCCTCCGTGTGGGACGCCGTCGCCAGGGTCGTGCCCGAGCGGCCCGCGGTGGTCGCCGAGGGCCGGGTGCTCAGCTACCGCGAGTTCGAGGACGCCGCCGCGCGCCTGGCGACGACGTTCGTCGAGCAGGGGCTCGGGCCCGACTCGACCGTCGCGATCTTCATGTACAACCGCGTCGAGTACCTGACGACCCTCTACGCGGCGTACAAGATCGGCGCGATCCCGGTCAACATCAACTTCCGCTACGGCGGGGTCGAGCTCGCCGAGCTGCTCGAGGTGTCGGCGCCGCGGGCGCTGGTGTTCCCGACGAGCCTGCGCGGCGCGGTCGTCGAGGCAGCCGGCCGTGTCGCCCTGCCGGGCCTCGTGCTCGCGGTCCCGGACTGCGACGGGCCGCTCGAGCCCGGCCTTCCCTTCGCGGCCGCGCTCACCGCGGAGCCGCTGCCGCAGCGCGAGCTGTCCCCGGAGCACAAGATCTTCATGTTCACCGGCGGCACCACCGGACGGCCCAAGGCCGTCGTGTGGACGCACGGGAACCTCTTCGACAGCCAGCAGTTCTCGATCTACGGCTCGCTGCCCGTGGACCCGCCCACGACGCTCGACGACGTCACGGCCATCGCGGCGCGCGAGGACCTGCCGCCCACCGTCTGCCTGCCCCTGACGCCGATGATGCACGCGACCGCGCTGTTCAACGTCATGAACGCGATGGTCCTCGGCGGCTGCGTCGTCTTCCTGTCCTCGCCGAGCCTGGACCCGTGGGCGGCGCTCCGAGCGATCGAGGAGCGCCGGGTGACCCGGCTCATCGTGGCGGGGAACGCCGTCGTCGGGCCGCTGGTGGAGGCGCTCGAGTCGCCCGCGGGCGCCGACCTGGACGTGTCGAGCCTCGGCACGGTGCTGAGCTCCGGCATGGCCTGGTCGGACGACCTCAAGGCCCGGCTGCTCGCGCGCGCCCCGGGGGCGACGCTCATCGACATCGTCGGCGCGAGCGAGGGCGGGCCGTTCGCGTACGGCGTCGTGCGCGGGCCGGACGACCTGCCCTGCCGGCCGCGGCTCGCGCCGGGCACCGTCGTGCTGGACGCGGACCTCGCGGAGGTGCAGGACGTCGTCGGCGCGACCGGCACGCTCGCCTACCGCGGCCTGATGCCGCTCGGCTACCACGACGACCCGGAGCGCACCGAGCTCGCCTACCCGACCATCCGCGGCGTCCGGCACTGCATGCCGGGCGACTACGTGCGGGTGCTGGGCGACGGCTTCGTCGAGCTGCTGGGCCGCGGGTCCGGCGTGGTGAACACCGGGGGGGAGAAGGTCTACCCGGCCGAGGTCGAGGAGGTCATCCTCGCCCTGCCGGACGTGACCGACGCCGTCGTGCTCGGCCTGCCCGACGACCGCTGGGGCGAGGTCGTCGCCGCCATGGTCGTCACCGTGCCCGGCTCGACGCTCACCGCCGACGAGGTCCGCGCCGAGGTCGGCCGGCACCTCGCCGGCTACAAGAAGCCCCGCCGCGTGCTGCTCGTCGACCGCCTCGAGCGCAGCCCGAGCGGCAAGCTCAACATGCGCTCGCTGCGGGCGCGGGCGCGCGAGCTCCTGTCCACCGAGCCCGAGGCGACCAGCCCCCAAGGAGTGCAGCGATGAGGTTCACCCAGGCGTACATCCCGTTCGGCATGAGCTGGACCTCGCCCTTCGCGAAGTGGCAGGGGCCGCTGGCCGAGCTGAACAGCCTCGACATGGCGGTGGACGTGACCGGCCGGGCGCTGGCCGACCGCGGGCTCCCGCCCGAGGAGATCACGCAGTGGACGCTCGGCTGCACCGTGCCGCAGCAGTACGGGTTCTACGGCGTCACCGGCATCTCCCGGCGGCTCGGCGCCGGCGACCACGGCGGGCCGTGGCTGTCCCGTGCGTGCGCGACGTCGGCGGTCGTCGTCGAGCACCTCGCCACGCAGGTGGAGCTCGGGGCGCACACCACGACCATCGGCGTCATCACCGACCGGACCAGCAACGGCCCGCTCATGCTCTGGAGCAGCGCGCAGGGGGCGGGCGGCGCGCCCGTCGCCGAGCACTGGGTGCTGGACCCCATGAAGCTCGACCCGACGACCGGCCAGAGCATGAACGACACGGCCGAGAACACCGCGGCTGACGGCGGGTACAGCCGCCAGCAGGTCGACGACGTCGCGCTCATGCGCTACGAGCAGTACCTCACCTCGCTGGCCGACGACCGCGCGGTCCAGCGCGAGTACATGGTCCCCGTGCGCATCCCCCGCCGGAAGGGCGAGGACTGGCTCGAGGCCGACCACGGCGTCTTCCCGACGACGGCCGAGGGCCTCGCCCGGCTCCAGCCCGTCAAGCCCGGGGGAGTCGTCACCTACGGCGCCCAGACGCACCCCGCGGACGGGTGCGCCGGCGTCGTCGTGACGAACGAGGCGCGCGCCCGCGAGCTGGGCCGGGGCGGCGTGACCGCCCAGGTGCTGGCCACCGGCTTCGGCCGCGCGGCGCCCGCGTACATGCCCAAGGCCCCGGTGGCGGCGGCCCGCCGCGCCCTCGCGGACGCGGGCGTCGAGATCTCCGACATCGACGTGGTGACGACCCACAACCCGTTCGCCGTCAACGACCTGTGGTTCGCCGACCAGACCGGCTACCCGCTCGAGCGGATGAACCCGTACGGGTCCTCGCTCGTGTACGGCCACCCGCAGGGCCCGACCGGCGCCCGCGCGATCACCGAGCTCATCCACGCCCTGCACGCCCGCGGCGGTGGCCTCGGCCTGTTCACCGGCTGCGCCGCCGGCGACTCCGCCGGGGCCGTCGTCGTCCGCGTCGACGGCTGACCCCGACCCGCCCGCACCGCCCCACCCTCCCCGAACGAGAGAGAGACCGATGACGACCGCACCCGCACGCGCCGACATCCCCCTCGCCGACCTGCCGAGCCACGTCGGGATGACGTTCGGCCCGTCGTCCTGGCGGGAGGTCACCCAGGACGAGGTCAACCGGTTCGCCGACCTCACCGGCGACCACAACCCCGTCCACCTCGACCCGGAGTTCGCCGCCGGGACGCCGTTCGGCGGCACCATCGCGCACGGCTACCTGACGCTCGCGCTGGTCGTGCCGCTCATGGCGGAGGTGGTGCAGGTGACCGGCGTCGGCACCGGCGTGAACTACGGGCTGGACCGGCTGCGGTTCCCGGCGCCCGTCCGGGTGGGCTCGCAGATCCGGCTCACCTCGACGCTCACCGAGGTCACCGAGGTCGCCGGCGGGTTCCAGGCGGTGTTCGAGAACGTGGTCGAGGCCGCGGGCCAGGCCAAGCCGGCGATGGCCTCGACGATGATCGTGCGGTACTACCGGTGAGCGGCACGGACCTGACCGGCCGCGTCGCGGTCGTCACCGGCAGCGGTCGCGGGCTCGGGCTCGCCTACGCGCGGGCGCTCGCCGCGGCGGGTGCGTCCGTCGTCGTGAACGACGTCGACGAGGCGACCGCGCAGGCGGCTGTCGACGCGATCACCGCCGACGGCGGTGCGGCCGTCGCGGTCGTCGCCCCGGTGGGCCCGACCGAGACCGCCGACGCGCTCGTCGCGGCCGCCGTGGAGTCCTTCGGGCGGCTGGACGCGCTGGTCACCAACGCGGGCGTGCTGCGCGACCGCGTCCTGTGGAAGATGACGGACGACGACTTCGACCTCGTGGTGGCCACGCACCTGCGCGGCACGTTCACGACCGCGCGCGCCGCTGCCGTGCACATGCGCGAGCGCGGCGAGGGCGGGCGCCTGGTGCTCGTCGGGTCGCCGGCGGGCCAGCACGGGAACTTCGGGCAGACGAGCTACGCGGCGGCCAAGGCCGGCATCGTCGCGATGGCGCGCACGTGGTCGCTCGAGCTCGCCCGGGCCGGCATCACCGTCAACGCGGTCGTGCCCACGGCGATCACGGCGATGACGGCGACCATCCCGGTCTACGCGGAGGTCGCCGCGGCCTACGACCGGGGAGAGCCGCTGCCGCCCGTCGTCCGCCGCGAGCACGCCCTGGGCGGCCCCGAGGACGTGGCGCCGCTCGTCGTCTGGCTGGCGTCCGCGGCGTCGGCCGACGTCACGGGACAGGCCTTCGGCATCGGCGGGGACAAGCTGTCGCTCTACACCTACTCGGGCGAGGTCGGGGTGACCTACCGCGACGGCGGCTGGACGGCCGACGACATCGGCCACGCCTGGACGGCCACCCTCGCGGCGCACCGGCAGGCCAGCGGGATCACGCTGCCGCCGCTCGAGGCCCCGCTCGACCCCCCGCTCGAGCCCACCGCCTGAGGTGCGCAGCCACAGCGAGCCCGTCCGCGTCGAGTTCGTCGACACCGACGCGGGCGGGCGCATCCACCACACGGCGGCTCTGCGCTGGGCCGAGCGCGCGGAGCACCAGCTGCTGCGCTCCGCCGGCTGGGGGGACCTCACGTCGTTCCCGCGGCGCCGGGTCGCGGCGGAGTTCCTGGCGCCGCTGCGCTTCGGCGACGAGGTGGTGGTCGAGATCCGGCCGACCGCGCTCGGGCGCACGTCGATCACCTACGGGTGGCGCGTGCTGCGCGAGGGCCAGGTGTGCGTCGAAGGGTCGATCACGTGCGTGCACGTCGACGACGACGGCCGCGCCGCGCCGCTGCCCGACGGCCTGCGGACAGCACTGGAGGGCTGACGGGGCGGGCTGGGCGTGAGGGCGCCGGGCGGGCCTGTGCCCGCGCGTCGGCCGGCAGGGCCCTTCAGGGAGCTGGGCGCGGACCGGGCGGGTCGGCCGTGACGGAGAACTGCACGACGCGGTCGGCGAGCTCGGGGGCGTAGGCGGCGATCACCTGGCGCACGCGCACGGATGCCGGCGCGCCCAGCTGCTCGTACGTCTCGAGGAAGAGCTCGCGCGCGCGGTCGCGCGGCCAGTCGGCGGGCAGCAGGCGCCGGGGCAGGTCCGGGTCGAGGCCCGGGAACGCCCGCCAGGCGTCCATCAGCTCGGTGCGCTTGACCAGCGCGTCGACGGGCGTGATCGCGCCCTTGCCGAGGGCCGCCCGGGTGGGCTCCCACTCGGCGACGAACCCGCGGTACAGCTCGGCGAGCCCGTCGAGGTCCCAGGCCGCCTGCGGGGGCAGCGCCTCGGCGGACGTCTCGGGCGACGTGGCCACGAACGACGTCGCGTTGGTCACCCCGAGCTCGGCCAGCTCGGCGAGGGCCTCGGCGTGGTGCGGGTGCGGCGAGATCCACAGGGCGTCGTACAGCGGCGCGAAGCCGAGCCAGCGCAGGCGCGTGCGCAGGGCCTCGCGCGCGGAGCGGTTGGCCTCGGGCACGGAGAAGGCGACGAGGCTCCACCGGCCGTCCCAGTCGGCGCCGTCGACCTTGCCGAAGTCGGTGATCCGGACGGCGCCCTCACGCATGACGTGCTGGCCGCGCTCGGACATCGCGTAGAAGGTGTTGCGGCCGTAGCGCGAGGACTCCAGCAGCCCGTGCTTGACCATGCGGCTCAGCGCGGCGCGCGCGGCCACGTCGCTGACCGAGAAGTCCGCGAGCAGGTCGACGAGCGCGGCCGAGGGCAGGGGCTCGGTCTGGCCCCACCAGTAGTCGCCGAGCAGGGTCAGCAGGAGGCTCGGCGGCGAGCCCTGCCGCGTGCGGGGCGCGCGTCCGCGCGCGGGCTCGCCGAGGGTGTCGGCCATCTCCGGCCTCCTTCTAATGGTTGACACATCCTATGGCGCTCGTCGATAGTCATGTCACACACAAGCCTAGCGGGGAGTCGACGACGATGAGGCTAGCCAGCACGGTGGACGCGCGCCTCGTCGTCGTCGCGGGAGATCGGCTGGTGGACGTCACCGAGGCGCTCGGCATCCCCGTCGGGCGCGCGGCCGGCCCCGGGGGGCCGCTGCTCGCGCTCCTCGAGCGCGGGGACGCCGAGCAGGCGCTCGCGGCCCTCGACCTGGCCGCCCTGCCCACCCTCCCCGCCGACGGCGCCCGCCTCGCCGCCCCGATCACGCGCCCGGGCAAGGTCGTGGGCGCGCCGGTCAACTACGTCGACCACAAGGTCGAGATGCACGAGCAGCGCACGATCGCCGACTACGGCGTCTTCCTCAAGGCGAGCACGTCGGTGATCGGCCCGGGCGACGACATCCGCCTGCCGTACCTCGACGTGCGCACCGACCAGGAGGGCGAGCTCGGGGTCGTCATCGGCCGGACGGCGACCCGGGTGCCGGCCGAGCGCGCGCTCGAGCACGTCTTCGGGTTCGTGCCGCTGCTCGACATCACCGTCCGCTCGGGCGAGGACCGCTCCACCCGCAAGTCGTTCGACACGTTCACGCCGCTCGGCCCGTGGGTCACCACGGCCGACGAGGTCGGCGACCCGGGCGACCTGCGTCTGCGCTGCTGGGTGGGCGGCGAGCTCCGCCAGGACGTCTCCACGGCCGAGCTGATCTTCGACGTCGCCGAGCTCGTCGCGTACGCCAGCCACGTCATGACCCTGCACCCGGGCGACGTCATCGCGACCGGCACCCCGGCGGGCGTCGGACCGATCGCCGCGGGCCAGCGCGTCGCCGTCGAGATCGAGCGGCTCGGTCGCCTCGAGGTCGGTGTGACCGACGAGGGCGCGATCGCCTACGCCGACCGGCCGGGCGCCCGGTGACGGCCGTCCGCCCGACCGCCGCGGAGGCCGACGCCGTGGAGCCCGCCGGGGCCCACCCGCTCGCGCCGCTCTTCCGGCCGGCGAGCATCGCCGTCGTCGGGGCCTCGGCGAGCCCGGGCAAGGCCGGCTACGCGATGGTCCAGGCGCTGCGCCACTTCCCCGGGGTGCTGCACCCGGTGAACCCGCGCGGCGGGGAGGTGCTCGGCCGGCCCGCGGTCGCCAGCCTGCGCGAGGCGCCGGGGACCGACCTGGCCGTGCTCGTCGTGCCGCCGGAGGTCGTGCCGGGCGCGCTGGAGGACGCGGCCGCCGCCGGGGTGCGGGCCGCCGTCGTCTGCGCGGGCGGCTTCGCCGAGAGCGGGCCCGACGGCGCGCGCCTCCAGGAGCGGGCGCTGGTGGTGGCGCGCGCGGGCGGGATCCGGCTCCTCGGCCCGAACACGTCGGGGTTCATGAACCCCGTGGACCGGGCCACGGCGAACTTCATGCCGGCCGTCGCCGACCTCGCGCCCGGGACTGTCGGCGTGGTCGCGCAGTCGGGCGGGATCAACCTCGCGATCGCGTTCCTGCTCGCCCGCGTGGGCGTCGGGCTGCGGCTCGGCGTCGGGCTCGGGAACGCGGCGGACGTCTCGTTCGTCGACGTCCTGGACTTCCTCGCGCTCGACGAGGCCACGACGGCCGTCGCGCTGCACGTCGAGGGCGTGGCCGACGGACGCGCGCTGGTCGCCGCCGTGCGCCGGACCGTGGCCCGCAAGCCCGTGGTCGCGTTCTGCGTCGGCCGCTCCGACGTCTCGGACTTCGCCCGGTCGCACACCGGGGCGATGACCGGCTCGTGGGCGCTCACCCGCGCCGCGCTCGAGCAGGCCGGCGCCGTCGTCGTGGACGGGCTCGACGACCTGGTCGCCGCGCTCGCCGTCCTGCGGGCCGTCCGGGTGCCCGCGGCGCGCGAGGTCGGCGTCGGGCTCGTCACGGGCCAGGCGGGCCCGGGGCTGGTCGTGGCCGACGCGCTCGGGGCACGGGG
>JAEZZV010000308.1 GCA_023418375.1 Actinomycetes bacterium
GTCTGGCAGGGTCGAGCACCCGGCCGCGACGACGCCCGCCGCCGCCTCGGGGCGCCGCGCCGCCCAGTGCATCGCGGTGTACCCGCCGAGCGAGAGCCCGACGACGACGGCCCGGCCGCCGACCCCCGCCACCGCCTCGTCCACGGCCGCCACGGAGCCGTCGAACGTGAACCGTTCGCCGACGCGCCGGCCGTGCCCGGGCAGGTCGATCGCCACGGCCCGGCGACCGGCCCGGCGGAGCGCCTCGAGCTGCGGTCGCCACATCGTGCGCGACACCCGGGCGCCGTGCAGGAGCACCACGGGGACGTCGGGCGCGCCAGGCACGCCGCCCACGCTAACGTCCTCAGGCGGTGCTGGTGGCCCCGTGGTACAGCCGGTCGACGATGTCCCGCACGCGCTCGGTGATCGCCGCGCGCTTGAGCTTCATCGTCGGGGTGACCGCGCCGCCCGCCTCGCTGAGGTCCGCGAGCACGACCGCGAACCGGCGCACCTGCTCGGGTGCCGACAGGCGGGCGTTCGCCGCGGCCACCACGGCGCCGATCGCGGCGACCAGCCGCGAGTCCTGCACCTCCACGGCTCCCACCCCGCTCGGGAGCTGGAGCGGGCCCAGGTCGGCGATGCCGTGCCGGTGCGCCCACGCCGCCACCGACTCGGGGTCGAGCAGGACGACGCCGCCAAGGTAGGGCTTGCCCTCCCCCACCACCATCGCGTGCGCGACCATCGGCTCGCGCTCGACGTACCGCTCCCAGTCGGCGGGCGAGACGGTCTTGCCCGCCGAGGTCACGATGACGTCCTTGACCCGCCCGTGCAGGGTCAGGTGCCCCCGGTCGTCGAGCGACCCGAGGTCGCCCGTCCGGAAGAAGCCGTCCACGAACGCCTCGGCGTCGGCCTCGGGGTTGCGGTAGCCGCGGAAGACGCCGATACCGCGCGCCAGCACCTCGCCGTCGTCGGCGATGCGCACCGTGGTGCCCGGCATGGGCACGCCGACCGAGCCCGAGCGGATGGCACCCGGCAGGTGGCCGGTCAGCGGCGCCGTCGTCTCCGTGAGGCCGTAGCCCTCGATGACCGGCACGCCGATGCCGCGGAAGAACAAGGAGAGGTCGGCGTCGAGCGCGGCGGCACCGGACAGCAGGTAGTCCACCCGGCCGCCGAGCCGCTCCCGCAGCCGGCCGTAGAAGAGCCGCTCGTACAGGCCGTGGCGCAGGCGCAGCGCCACGGACGGGCGCCCCGCCTCCCCGGCGTCGGCGGCCTCCGCGTGGCGCCCCCACGCGACCGCGGTGCGCTGCGCCGACGCCCACACCCGGCCGAGGTGCTTGTCCGCGGCGGCCGCGCCGGCTGCAGCGTGCACCTTCTGCAGGACGCGCGGGACGACGACGAGGAACGTCGGCTTGAGGACCGCCAGGGCAGGCACGACGTCGCGCGGGTCGCCCAGGTGCGCGATCCGCATGCCGCCCGCGAGGCAGACGAGCTGGAGCCCGCGCGCGAGCACGTGCGCGAGCGGCAGGAAGATGACGGTGCTGCCGCCCTCCCGGACGACCTCCGTGTACGCGGCGGCGACGCTGCGCACCTGCCCGACGAGGTTGCGGTGCGTGATGAGGGCCCCGCGCGGCGCCGAGGTGGTGCCCGAGGTGTAGACGATCGTGGCGACGTCGTCGAGGTCCGCGTGGGTGCGGCGCTCGTCGACGACGGCGTCCGGCACGTCGGCCCCGAGGGCGACGAGCTCGGCGAGGTCGCGGCCCGGCGCGGGGTCCATCGACCACACGGGGCCTGAGCGCCCGACGTCGGCCAGCGCGGTGGTGAGCAGCGCGACATGGCCGGCGTCCCCGCCGACCGCCATCCGCACGCCGGCGTCCGCCGCGACGGCGCTCACCTGCACCTGCGCGGACGTCTCGTACACGGGCACGACGACGCCGCCCGCGTACCAGACGGCCATGTCCACCAGCGCCCACTCGTACCGCGTCGGGGCCATCACGGCCACGGCGTCCCCCGGTGTCAGGCCCGCGGCGACCATGCCCTTCGCGAGCGCCCGCACCTGCGCCTCGAACTGCGCAGCGGACACGGCCCGCCACGGACCGGTCACGGGCGCGCCGGCGTCGCGGACGTCGAACGCGACGGCGTCCGGGTGGCTCGCCACGCGAGCGGCCAGGAGGTCGGTGGTGTTCCGCACGCCCGTCAGGTCGGCCAGCGGCGGGCTCGAGATCTCTCGCACAGTCGTCCGTCCCTGATCGGCGGCGCAGGCGGCGCCGGGTGGATGTTCACCGAGGGAACATCAACATCTCCCCCCAGTGTTCCCGAACCGGGGCCGGGTTGGCCCGACACGACGACGAAAGGCTCGAGATGGACGAAGGACGGCGACGTGCCCTGGTGGGCATGCCTCTCGCGCTTGCTCTCGGCGCGCTGCTCGCCCTGGCCGGCAGCCACCGGGGCGCGACCCTCGGCGACCTCCCGCTGTTCGCCCTCGCCGTGCTGGCGGCCTTCCTGGTGCAGTGGATTGCGTTCGTCCCCGCGTTCCTGCGCCAGACGGAGGTCTTCTACGACATCACCGGCAGCGTCACCTATGTCACCGTGACCGTGGCGCTCCTGGTGCTCACGCCCGAGCGCGACGCGCGCGCCGTCCTGCTCGCCACGCTGGTGATCGTGTGGGCGCTGCGGCTCGGCCCGTTCCTGTTCCGGCGGGTCCGGAGGGCGGGCAGCGACGACCGGTTCGACGAGATCAAGCCGTCCTTCCCGCGCTTCCTCCTGGTGTGGACCGTGCAGGGGCTGTGGGTGACCTTCACGGCCATGGCCGCGTGGATCGGCATCACCTCGGAGGTCCGCCGCGACCTCGACGTCCTGGCCTTCGTCGGCCTGGCGGCCTGGGTCGTGGGCTTCGCCCTCGAGGTGACCGCCGACCTGCAGAAGTCGCGGTTCCGCGCCGACCCGGCCAACGCCGGCCGGTTCATCACGACCGGCCTCTGGTCACGGTCGCGGCACCCGAACTACTTCGGGGAGATCCTCCTGTGGCTCGGCGTGGCGCTCGTCGCCGCCGGCGCCCTCACCGGGTGGCAGTGGGTGGCCCTCGCGTCGCCGCTGTTCGTCACCGCGCTGCTCACCCGCGTGAGCGGCGTGCCGCTGCTGGAGAAGAAGGCCGAGGCCCGCTGGGGCGGCCAGGCGGACTACGAGGAGTACGTGCGCGCGACGCCCGTCCTCGTCCCGCGCCTGCTCCCCCGGCGAGCCTGAGGCGTCGCACCCGCCCGCGGGACGCCCGTGGCCGGCCGGAACGACGAGGGGCCCGGACCGTGTCGGTCCGGGCCCCTCGTACTGTTCGGGCGGTCAGGCCTTGTCGGCCTCGTCCGTGGCCGGCGCCTCGTCGGCGACGACGTCCTCGGCGGGGGCCTCAGGGGCCTCGGGGGTCTCCTCGACCTTGGGCTCCTCCGCGGCCTCCTCGGCCTTCTTCGGCTCGGCCTTCTTCGGCTCGGCCTTCTTGGTCGCGGCGCGCTTCGTGGCCTTCTCGGCCTCGCGCACGGTCGCCTGCTTCGGGCTCACCGGCTCCTGCACCAGCTCGATGACCACCATGGGGGCGTTGTCGCCCTTGCGCGGGCCGATCTTCGTGATGCGGGTGTAGCCGCCGTTGCGCTCGGCCATCATCGGCGCGATCTCGGTGAACAGCTCGTGCACGACGCTCTTGTCGCGCACGACCGTCAGCACGCGGCGACGCGCGTGCAGGTCGCCGCGCTTGGCGAACGTGATGAGCCGCTCAGCGAGAGGGCGCAGCCGCTTCGCGCGCGTCTCCGTCGTGGTGATGCGCCGGTGCTCGAACAGGCTCGTCGCCAGGTTGGCGAGCATGAGCCGCTCGTGCGCCGGACCGCCGCCGAGCCGCGGACCCTTGGTGGGCGTAGGCATCTCTTAACTCCTCGTGCAGGTCGGGGAGCCGGTCGCGAACGGCCGGCTCGTGGGCTCAGGCCAGCTCGTCGTCGCCGTAGTCCGCGTCGTCGTAGTAGGCGGACGGGTCGTACTCCAGGGGGCTGTCCTTGAGGTTCAGACCCAGCCCGGCCAGCTTCTCCTTGACCTCGGTGATCGACTTGGCACCGAAGTTGCGGATGTCCAGCAGGTCGGCCTCGCTGCGGGCGACGAGCTCGCCCACCGTGTGGATGCCCTCGCGCTTGAGGCAGTTGTACGACCGGATGGTCAGCTGCAGCTCCTCGATCGGCAGGGCGAGGTCCGCGGCCAGCGCGGCGTCGGTCGGCGACGGGCCGATCTCGATGCCCTCGGCCTCGACGTTGAGCTCGCGGGCCAGGCCGAACAGCTCGACCAGCGTCTTGCCGGCGGACGCGAGCGCGTCGCGCGGGCTGATCGCGGACTTGGTCTCGACGTCGACGATGAGCTTGTCGAAGTCCGTGCGCTGCTCGACGCGGGTGGCCTCGACCTTGTACGTCACCTTGAGGACCGGCGAGTAGATCGAGTCGACCGGGATGCGGCCGATCTCGGCGTCGTAGGCCTTGTTCTGCTGTGCGGAGACGTAGCCGCGGCCGCGCTCGACGGTGAGCTCGATCTCGAGCTTGCCCTTGCCGTTCAGCGTGGCGATGTGCAGGTCGGGGTTGTGCACCTCGACGCCTGCCGGCGGGGTGATGTCCGCCGCGGTCACGGTGCCGGGGCCCTGCTTGCGCAGGTACATCACGACCGGCTCGTCGTTCTCGGAGGAGACGACGAGGTCCTTGATGTTCAGGATGATCTCGGTGACGTCCTCCTTGACGCCCGGGATCGTCGAGAACTCGTGGAGCACGCCGTCGATGCGGATCGACGTGACGGCCGCGCCGGGGATCGAGGAGAGCAGGGTCCGGCGCAGCGAGTTGCCGAGCGTGTAGCCGAAGCCGGGCTCGAGCGGCTCGATGACGAACCGGGAGCGGCTCTCGGTGACGACCTCTTCGGTCAGGGTGGGGCGCTGTGCGATGAGCACGGGTGGTGTCCTCTCGGTGTGCGTCCGCCATATGACGCATCACGGCCTGCCGGGACTCGGTCCACCCGGCAGGGTCCTGCGGTGGTGGCGACGGTGCCCGGCCCGTCACGGGCCGGGCACCCTCACGGGTTCAGACGCGGCGCCGCTTCGGAGGACGGCAGCCGTTGTGGGCCTGGGGCGTGACGTCCTGGATCGAGCCGACCTCGAGGCCGGTCGCCTGGAGCGAGCGGATCGCGGCCTCACGGCCGGAGCCCGGGCCCTTGACGAGCACGTCGACCTTCTTCATGCCGTGCTCCTGGGCACGACGCGCGGCGGCCTCGGCGGCGAGCTGGGCGGCGAAGGGCGTCGACTTGCGCGAGCCCTTGTAGCCGACCTGGCCCGAGGAGGCCCACGCGATCACGGCGCCCGAGGGGTCGGTGATCGAGACGATCGTGTTGTTGAACGTGCTCTTGATGTGGGCGACGCCCACGGCGATGTTCTTCTTCTCCTTGCGCCGCGGCTTGCGGGCGCCGGAGGTGCGGGTCTTGGGAGGCATGGGAGTCCTTGTTCAGTCTCGGCGGGGTGGCGGGAGGCCCAGCGGGCTACTTCCGGGCCTTCTTCTTGCCGGCCACGGTGCGCTTCGGGCCCTTGCGGGTGCGCGCGTTCGTCTTGGTCCGCTGACCGCGCACCGGCAGGCCGCGGCGGTGCCGCAGACCCTGGTAGCTGCCGATCTCGACCTTGCGACGGATGTCCGCGGCGACCTCGCGCCGCAGGTCGCCCTCGAGCTTGTAGTTGCCCTCGAGGTAGTCACGCAGTGCGACCAGCTCGGCGTCACCGAGGTCGCGGACCCGCATGTCGGGGTTCACGCCGGTCGCCGCGAGGGTCTGCTGGGCGCGCGTGCGCCCCACGCCGTAGATGTAGGTGAGCGCCACCTCGATGCGCTTGTCGCGCGGGAGGTCGACGCCGACGAGACGTGCCATCGTCGTGCTCCTGTACTGCCGTCGGAGGTCCTCCGCACGTCGTCCCGCTGCTGCGGGCCTCGGCCTCCGACCGAGGGTTGCGTGGGTTCACGCTGACGTGCGCTGGTCCGCCCCGGGTGGGGGCGGGCTACTGCTGGTCCCTGCTCAGCCCTGGCGCTGCTTGTGCCGCGGGTTCTCGCAGATGACCATGACGCGACCGTGCCGGCGGATCACCTTGCACTTGTCGCAGATCGTCTTGACGCTGGGCTTGACCTTCATCGTGCTTTCCTCCGCCGCCGCGCGCGCGGACCACTCGCGGCGACGGTTGCTCGTCGGACACCCCGGGCGAGGTGCCGAGGTGGGCTTACTTGTAGCGGTAGACGATCCGACCGCGGGACAGGTCGTACGGGCTCAGCTCCACCACCACGCGGTCCTCGGGGAGGATCCGGATGTAGTGCTGCCGCATCTTGCCCGAGATGTGGGCAAGCACCCGGTGGCCGTTCGCCAGCTCCACGCGGAACATCGCGTTCGGCAGGGCTTCGACCACGCTGCCCTCGATCTCGATGACGCCGTCCTTCTTGGCCATGTCCTCCGCTCACTGCGTGTGGGGATACTTCAGATGGGTGTACTGCGTCGTGCGGTCCCACGGCGGCGCTCCGCCTGGTGGCGGGTCGACCGACGGGGGAAGGCACGGGACCCGCCGGACGCCGCGAGACGCAGCACCGAGCGGAGTGCACCGCACCCAACGGGCCATCCTACGGCACCGAGGCCGCTTCGGCGAAACCCGGGCGGACCCGCCGGCCGACCCGTTCGCACCGGCCACGGCGTGGCGGGTTGACGGCGTCGCCCCGACCGCTCAGTCGTCCCAGGGCGCGACCGCCACGCCGAGCGCACCGAGCCCCGCGGCTCCGCCGTCGTGCGCGGTGAGCACCCACACGCCGCCGGGCGTCACGGCGACCGTGTGCTCCCAGTGCGCCGCGCGGGACCCGTCCACCGTCACGACCGTCCAGCCGTCGTCGAGCTCGTCCGTCCCGCGCGACCCGCGGGTCAGCATCGGCTCGATCGCCACGCACAGGCCCTCGCGGATCCGCGGCCCCCGCTCCCGCGAGCGGTAGTTCAGCACGGTGGGTGCCTCGTGCATCGAGCGACCGATGCCGTGCCCGGTGTACTCCTGCACGACGCCGTAGCGCACCCCGGCGTCCGCCGCGGCCGCCCGTGCGGTCGCCTCCACGGCGTCACCCACGACGCCGAGCCGCTCCCCGGAGACCAGCGCCGCGATCCCGGCCCACATCGCCGCCTCGGTGGCCTCCACCAGTGCGACGTCCGCCGGGTCGGCGGGCTCGAGCACCATGGAGAAGGCCGAGTCGCCGTTCCAGCCGTCCAGGATCGCGCCGCAGTCGACCGAGACGACGTCGCCGGCCTCCAGCACGCGCTCCCCCGGGATGCCGTGCACGATCTCGTCGTTGACGGAGATGCACGTCGTCGCCGGGTAGGGCTGCACGCCCGGCCCCCCGTCGACGCCCACGAACGACGGGATCGCGCCGGCGTCGGCGATCACGGCCGCGGCGATCGCGTCGAGCTCCGCGGTCGTCACGCCCGGACGCGCGGCGGCGCGGACGGCCGCGAGGGCGTCGGCGACCACGAGGCCCGCGGCCCGCATCGCGCGGACCTGGGCGCCGTCCTTGAGGTCGAACCGTTCCCGGCCGAACATCACACCCGGCTGCCGAGCGCGCCGAGCACGCGCTCGGTCACCTCGTCGATCGCACCGGAGCCGTCGACGGGGACGAGCAGCCCACGCGCGGCGTACGCCTCGGCGAGCGGTGCGGTCTCGGCCTCGTAGATGTCCAGTCGGCGGGCGATGACGTCAGCGGTGTCGTCGTCCCGCCCCTCGACCTCGGCCCGCTTGCGCATGCGCGCGAGGAGCTCGTCACGGTCGGCCGTCAGCTGCACCACGGCGTCGAGGTGCGTGTCGAGGTCCGCGAGGATGACGTCCAGCTCGCCGACCTGGGCCGCGTTGCGCGGGTACCCGTCGAGGATGAAGCCGCCGGCCGCGTCGTCGAGCCCGAGCCGAGCCCGCACCATCTGGTTCGTCACCTCGTCCGGGACCAGCTCGCCGCAGCAGGTGTACTCCTGCGCGCGCTTGCCGAGGTCCGTCCCCCGCGCGATGTTGTCGCGGAAGATGTCGCCGGTGGAGATCGCCGGGATGCCGAAGTGCTCCGAGATCCGGGCGGCCTGCGTGCCCTTGCCAGAACCCTGCGGACCCATGATCACCAGGCGGATGCTCATCTGAGGAACCCTTCGTAGTGACGCTGCTGCAGCTGGGACTCGATCTGCTTGACCGTCTCCATGCCGACACCGACCACGATGATGATCGAGGTTCCGCCGAAGGGAATGTTGGTACCAAGGTCCAGGAGGATGAAGGTGACCAGCGGGATCATCGCCACGAAGGCGAGGTACATCGAGCCCGGGGCCATGATCCGCGAGAGCACGTAGTCGAGGTACTCGGCCGTCGGCCGCCCGGCCCGGATGCCGGGGATGAAGCCGCCGTACTTCTTCATGTTGTCCGCGACCTCGTCCGGGTTGAACGTGATGGCCGTGTAGAAGTAGCAGAAGAAGATGATCAGGACGATGTACAGCCCGATGTTCAGCGGAGCGTCCTGAGCGGCCAGGTTCCGCATCACCCACTGCACCCACTCCTCCGTGGGGTCGGAGAACTGCGTGATGAGGCCGGGGATGGCCAGCAGCGACGACGCGAAGATGATCGGGATCACGCCGGCCATGTTGATCTTGATCGGGATGTAGGTGCTCGAGCCGCCGTACATTTTGCGGCCCACCATGCGCTTGGCGTACTGGACCGGGATCCGGCGCTGGCACTGCTCGACGAAGACCACCAGGCCGATGACCAGCAGGATGACGAGCGCGACGATGATGAACTTGGTCACGCCGTTGTCGCCGGTCGCGATCGACCACATCGCGACCGGGAACTGCGCGGCGATCTGGGTGAAGATCAGCAGGGACATGCCGTTGCCGATGCCCCGCTCGGTGATGAGCTCGCCCAGCCACATGATCACGGCGGTACCGGCGGTCATCGTGATGACCATGAGCAGGACGGTCATGATCGAGTCGTCCGCGATGACGGGGACGGAGCAGCCCTGGAACAGCTGACCGTTGCGCGCGATCGTGATGATCGTCGTCGACTGCAGGATTGCGAGGCCGATGGTCAGGTAGCGCGTGTACTGCGTGAGCTTCGCGGTGCCGGACTGGCCCTCCTTGTGGAGCGCCTCGAACCGCGGGATCACGACGCGGAGCAGCTGGATGATGATGCTCGCGGTGATGTAGGGCATGATGCCCAGCGCGAAGACGGCGAGCTGGAGCAGCGCACCGCCGCTGAAGAGGTTGACCAGGCCCAGCAGGTCGTTGCCCGTGCCGATCTCGTCGACACACTGCTGGACGTTCGGGTAGTCGACGCCCGGCGTCGGCAGGAACGAGCCGATCCGGAACACCACCATGATCCCGATGGTGAAAAGCAGCTTGCGCCGCAGGTCTGGGGTCCGGAAGGCCCGGGCGAATGCGCTGAGCACCTGCTCCTCCTGCTCCGCTCGTCGGCGGTGTCGTCGTGCGGGCGAACCGGTCGGCGCGGGAGGGACCCGCTGTGCCGGCGCCGTGGGCACCCTAGCCCAGATCGGTGGGGATGCGGTGCGGGCCCGGGCGCCCACACGGCGAAGACCCGCGTGGGTCGCGGTGAGGGCTCCAAGGGCAAGACGGCGGGTCGCGGCACCAAGGGCACGAAGGCGCGCTACCAGGTTCCGGAGCGGCGCGAGGGCGGCGGC
>JAEZZV010000317.1 GCA_023418375.1 Actinomycetes bacterium
TCCCGGCGGTGGGCGACGTGCGCGGGCCGGGCCCGGTGGACGACGCGCGGGCGGCGCCCGTGCACCGTTCGCGGGCGGTGCGCAGCCCGTGCACCGAACCCGTCACCCGCGCCCCCAGCCGCGCCTACCGTGAAAGGCATGACGATCCTGGTGGTGCACGGCTCCAAGCGCGGCGGCACGCAGGGGCTCGCGGAGATGGTGGGTGCCGCCCTCACCGAGCTGGGGCACGACGTCCGGGTGGCACCCGCGGGCAAGGAGCGCGAGCTGGCCGGGGTGGAGGCGGTCGTCGTCGCCGGCGGGCTCTACGCGAACCGGTGGCACGGGGACGCGCGGCGCTTCGTGCGGCGCAACGCGCGCGACCTGGCCTCGATGCCGGTCTGGCTCATCGCCTCCGGCCCGCTCGACACCACGGCCGACGCGGGGACGACCCCCGACGTCCCGCAGGTCGCCTCGGCCGCGGCGTCGGTGGGTGCCCGCGGCACGACGACGTTCGGCGGCTACCTCGCGGCCGACGCCACGGGCTTCCCCGCGAGCGCGATGGCGAAGAACGGCAAGGCCGGCGACTGGCGCAACCCCGAGCGCGTGAAGGCCTGGGCCGCCGAGGTGCACAAGGCCCTGACCGCCTCCTGACGGCCGCGGCCCCGGGTCAGTCCTTGCGCGGGTCGGTCACCCAGGCGACGTCGCGCTGGTAGGTCGACCACAGGGTGCCGGTCACGATGCCGACCACGACGGCGGACAGACCCACGAGCCCGGCCTGGAGCGACCACGCGAGGTCGGACCCGCCGAGGGTCGGCGACACCGCCGCCACGAGGAACGCGGCCGACCACAGCCACGCGTAGACGCGGTACCGGCGGGGGACCTCGCCGAGCTCCCGCCGCAGGAGGCTGCGCCGCCGCAGCGCCCGGACCAGGACCAGGAGCCCCAGCCCGTACACGACGACGATCACGGGCACGAGCATGAGGAACGCCACCGTGAGCCACGTCCGCGCGGCGAGCGTCAGGACGACGCCCACCAGCGGGAGCGCGACGGCTGCCACCAGCGCGGCGACGTCGCCCCGCGGGCGGACCGACGCGGAGGGCGCCTCGGGCTCGGGCGCCGGCTCGGGCGCCGGCGCCGTGGTGGCGGCCGGTCCGGCGGTGAGGACGGCGGGCTCCTCGTCGGGCAGCGCGGCGGGGTGGTCGGATGCGGTCACGGGCAGCTCGCAAAGGCGCGGACGGCAAAGGTGCCCAGGGGCATGGGGCGACGGTAGCGCGTCAGAGCGGGCGCTCGGCCCGCAGCAGGAAGCGGCTCTGGGTGAACACGAGGGGCTGGCCCCAGGCCGGCGCGCGCATGTGCAGGTAGATCAGCGTGTTCCCGTAGCCGTCCACCAGGAAGTCCGCCGGCGCCCGCCACGGCACGCGCGTCAGGTAGCTGACCAGGGCGGCGACGTCGTCGAACACGAGCGGGCCGTGCCAGGACTCGCGGCGCGTCACCTCGAGCCCGACGTCGGTGAGCGCGTCGGCGCGCGCGTCGGGCGTCACGTGCGGCCGGGGCAGGGGCGCGCCGAAGACCGCGTGCAGGTCGACGACGTCGTCCCCCGCGAGCTGGTCGGACAGGAGCACGCCACCCGGGCGCAGCACGCGGGCGACCTCGGCGGCGTCGTACCCGCCGTGCCGGTCGACGACCACGTCGATGCAGCGCTCGGGGTACGGCAGGTCGGTGGGGTCCTCGACGTCGGGGTCGAGCCCGACGAGCGTGAAGCCGTCGGGGGTGATCGTCGGTTCGCCGGAGGCGATCTCGAGGACCGCCGTGGTGCCGCGGACGGCGTCGGCGGTCAGGGCGGCCAGGTCCCACGGGGGGCTCGCGGGGTGGACGCGCGGGGCGAGGTCGTCGAGCGTCGGCGGGTTCTCGGCGGCGTCCCGCCAGAGGGCCATGAGCTCCTCCGTCGTCGGGACGCGCGGCCGCCGTCCCTGCCCCCTTGCCTCGCTCACCCGTCCACCGTACGGGGGATCGCGGCGGAATGGCGGGGCGGTCCGCCGGCGTTGCCGAGGCATGACCACCGCCACCGCCGTCGACCTCTCCTCCGTGCCCTTCACGACCCTCGACGGGTCGCAGACGACGATCGACGCCCTGGGCGGGTCCGTCCGGCTCATCGCGAACGTCGCGTCCCGGTGCGGGTTCACCCCGCAGTACGCCGCGCTCGAGAGGCTGTGGCAGACCTACCGCGACCGGGGTCTGGTGGTCCTCGGCTTCCCGACGAACCAGTTCATGCAGGAGCTCGGCTCGGAGGACGCCATCGCCGAGTTCTGCCAGGTCAACTACGGCGTGACCTTCCCGATGTCCGCGAAGGTCAAGGTCAACGGCCGCGGGCGACACCCCCTGTTCGACCAGCTCACCGCCGTGCCCGACGCCGACGGCAAGGCCGGCCGGGTCGCGTGGAACTTCGAGAAGTGGGTCGTGGCCGCCGACGGCACCGCCCACCGCTTCCGCTCCCGCACCGAGCCCGACGCGCCCGAGGTGGTCCGGCTGATCGAGGACGCGCTGCGCGCACACGGGTGAAATCGCCGGGGAACGCGGCGCGGTCCTATGCGGACTCCGCTGTCCGCGTCCATGATCAGGAACGCTGACGCACCTCAATCCCCCTGATCGTGGAGTGCTCGTGACTGTCCCACGCCCTTCTGCTGCCCGGACCCGCCCCCCTGCTCGGGCGCGATGGCTCGCGCGGGCGGCGGTCGTCGCGACGCTCGGGCTCGCGACGGTGGGGGTGGCGCCGGGCATCGCGACGGCGGCCATAGGGCCCGGGGAGGACCCGTACTCTCCCGTTGACCTGGGGTCCGTCGCGGCGCATGCGACGTTCGAGCTCACCAATGCGGGGGCGACAACGATGGGGTCGCGCAATGAGGAGGTCTACCCGTTCTACGACAACGTGGCCTTGTTCATGGTCACGGCGACGATGAGCGGGCCTGCGAGGCTGCGCGCGACAGCACTCACGACCGGCGTCGACCCGACGCTCGAGGTCTGGGACGCGTCGTCCGGGGTACTCCTCGCCCACCCCACCGACCCGCTCGCCACGTTCGACGTCGAAGCAGGCGGTGCCTACTTCATCGGCCTCGGGTCGGTGGACACGCAGGGGGACACGCGTCTGACCTTCGACATGCGGGCGGTGCCGAGCTCGCCGACCGGCCTTGCCGCGGTACCGGGCGACGGCAGCGTGCGGCTCTCCTGGTCGCCGCCGGCAGCGCCGGGCGGTGACCTGACCGCCTACCGGGTGGTGTGCGCGCCCCCGAGCGGCCCGGCGTGGGTGTGCGGCGATGCTGGGGCGTCGGCCACCGAGACCGTCGTGACCGGCCTCACCAACGGCGTCCGGTACGCGTTCGAGGTCGCCGCGCTGAACGAGATCGGCTGGGGACGCTCCTCGGATGGGTTCGTCGCCACACCGCAGCTGCCGTCGTCGGTCGACGTGCGCACGGAACCGGCCTCCCCGGTGATCGGCGAGGACTTCGACGTCGTCTTCACCGTGACGGCGGGCGGTGCCCCCGTCCCCGACGCCACCGTGACGGTGTCCGTCGACGGTGTCGCGTGGCCGCTGGGGCTCGTCGACGGCGTCGTGTCTACGCGCGTGCATGTCAGCAGTCCGGAAACTGTCCTCGTCGCCCTGTCGTACCCGGGCACGGCGGCGATCGCGCCGGCGACGGCCACCTACACCAAGGCGTTCTCGTACACGGCCCAGACGATCACGTTCCCCGACCTGCCGACGTCGGTCCCGGCGTCCACCGCGTCCACCCCGCTCGCGGCGACGGCGAGCTCCGGTCTTCCCGTGACGTACGACGTGAGCGGGCCCTGCGTCGTCGTGGGCTCGGCCGTGGTCCCGAGCGGGTACGGCACGTGCACGGTGATCGCGTCCCAGGCGGGCGGTGGCCAGTACGCGGCTGCGACGTCGGTGTCGCGCTCCATGGAGATGACGCCGCTGCCCCACACGATCGGGCTCGCCGCCGCGCTGCCGCCGGTCGGCGCCGTCGGTGACCAGCCTGTCCAGCTCCCCAACACGTCGTCCGCGGGGGGCCTCGTCTCAGCCAGGTGACGGCCGTGCGGACCTCCACCGGCACGCCCCTGTTCACCGTCCTCCTGGACGGGAACGGGCGGGGGCGCGCCATGGGCACCGGGACGGGCACGATGTCGCTCACCGCCAGCTATGCCGGGACCGCCGCCATCGCAGCCACGTCGACGACGTTCGATCTGGATCTGCGCAACCGCCAGACCATCGGTCTGGACGCCGCCCTGCCGGCGTCGGCCACGGCACTGACCACGATCGACCTGCCCCGGACGACGTCGGCCCTCCTTGCGGTGGTCGCGCAGTCCACGACGCCGGAGGTCTGCCAGGTCGACGGGTCCACGCTGCGGCTGGTCGGTGGCGGGACGTGCCGGGTGGCGGCATCGCAGGCCGGTGACGGCAGCAGGAGGCCGGTCAGCGAGGTCGTGAGCTTCACGGTCGTGAAGCGCGCCCACACGGTCGAGGTGACCGGGGTGCCGGCGACGACGAGCGGACCGGGCACCCGCACCATCGCCACGCGGTCGAGCCTCGACCGCTCGGTCACCGTGCTGGTGTCGGGTCCGGCGTGCACCTGGGACGGTCGCGCGCTGCAGGTCGTGAACGTCGGCGAGTGCGTCGTCACGGCGACTGCGCCCGGTGACGCCGCGACCGAGTCCGCATCCACCACCGTCCGGATGGTCGTGTCCGCCGCTCCGCCGGAGGCCGAGCTCGCCTTCAGGGGTGCGATCGGCGCGACCGCCCAGGGCGCAGGCGTCTGGGGTCGGCTCGACGCGCTGCGGCCGGGCACGGCCGCGACGATGACGGTGCACTCGACGCCGGTGGTCATCGGTCAGGTCGTGGTCGCGGCCGACGGCAGCGCGGACATCGTGGGCGCCCTGCCCGCTCTCGAGCCGGGCAACCACCTCCTCGTGCTGGAGGGAACCGCGCTCGACGGGAGCCCGGTGCGCAGCGAGCTGGCCTTCGGTGTGGGGACCGGCGGCCATGTCGCGTGGATCGGTCAGGCGCCGGCCGGAGAGCCGCCCGTGCCCGCTGCTCCGCCCGCGCCCGCTGCTCCGCCCGCTGCCCGACCGACCCCGGCGGGGCTGCCGTCCACGGGCACCCAGGTCGGCGCCATGGTTCCTCTGGCCGTGCTGCTCGTGGTCGGCGGCGTCGGCCTGGTCGGCTTCCGGCGTCGTCTCGCGGTGACCGCGTCGCGGTGATCGGCCTGAGGTGACAGGCCGGAGGTGACCGCCCGGAGGTGACCTCAGGTGGCGACGTCGTCGCAGCTCAGGCCGGGGGGATGTTCTGGTTGCGGGCGAACACGTTCTCCGGGTCGTACTCGGCCTTGACCGCGCGCAGCCGGTCCCAGGTCGCCCCGGGGTAGGCCGCACGCACGCGGTCGGGGCCCTCGTCGCCGACGAAGTTCACGTACGCGCCGGGCACTCCCTGGTCGAGGAGCGCGAGCATGCGCTCGACCCAGGCGATGCGGTCGGCGCGGTCCTCGGGCGTGACGAACGTGGCGACGTTGGCCATCAGGGGCGCGGCGCGGTGCGCGTACGCGGTCGCGTCCTCGGGCACGCGCGCGATGGCGCCGCCGAGCGGGCGGAGCTGGATCACCCGCATCCCGTCGGTCTCGGTGAGCAGGTCGAGGGCGCGCGCGGCGAGGTCGACGTCGACGCGCTCGAGGAACATCGTCCGGGACACGGCGGACGGTCGGCGGGACGGGTCCTCGGGCGGGAACATCTCCGGGTAGGAGATGGGCCGCAGCTGGTCGGCGATCGGGGCTGCCAGGGCGCGCAGGGGCGCCAGGGCCGCGGCGGCGTCGTCGGCGGGACCCGCGAAGCAGACCAGCGCCATGACCACCAGGCGGCCGTGGTGCTCGGCCGGGACGAACGGCATCGGCGGGCAGGGCATGACGTTCGCGATGAGGCCGAGCTCCTCGGGTGCCGCCTGACCGGCGGCGACGATGCCGGCCACGACCTCGGGCGTCGCGGGGAGGACGAGGACGCCGCCGGTCACCTCGGACACGGGGTGCAGCCGGTACTGCAGCCGCGTGACGACGCCGAAGTTCCCGCCGCCGCCGCGCAGCGCCCAGAAGAGGTCGGGGTGCGACGTCGCGTCCGCGCGCACGAACCGGCCGTCGGCCAGGACGACGTCGGCGGCGAGGAGGTTGTCGATCGTCAGGCCCTGGGCGCGGGACAGGTAGCCGACGCCGCCGCCGAGCGTGATCCCGGCGACGCCGACCGACCCGGCGTCCCCGAACCCGACGGCGAGACCGTGCTGGGCGGCCTCTGCGCTGACCTGCCCCGTCGTGGCACCGGCCCCCACCCAGGCGGTCCGCGCTGCGGCGTCGACGGCGACGTCGGCGAGCTCGCGCACGTCGACGACCAGGCCGCCGTCCACGCTGCCGTGGGCGGCGGCGCTGTGGCCGCCCGACCGGACGGCGACGGGCAGGCCGTGCC
>JAEZZV010000152.1 GCA_023418375.1 Actinomycetes bacterium
GCCTCGAGGCAGCCACGGCGGCCGCACCGGCACCGCCGGCCGTTCGGGACGACGGTCGTGTGGCCCCACTCGCCGGTGCCCACCGGGCCGGGGTCCAGCCGGCCGCCCGCCACCACCGCCAGCCCGACGTCCCGCCCGAGCGCCACGACGAGCGTCCGGCCCTCCTCGCCGAGACCTCCGCGCCAGAGCTCCGCGGCCGCGAGCGCCGCGGCCCGGGTGACGGGGACGACGGTGATCTCGCCGGCAAGGTCGCCCAGCAGGTCCCCGACGGTGACGGTGGGCCAGCCGAGCCCCGGCACGTGGAGGGTCGCACCGGCAGTCGACGGGCGTCCGCCGTCGTCCGCGCCGGCCGGCGGCGCCCCGATGCTGCCCGGCAGGCTCACGCCGAGGCCGAGCAGCCGCACCCGGTCCGGACGGCGCGCTCGCAGCGCCCGCACCGCGCGCCGGAGCGCAGCCGCCACCTGGACCGGGCTGGGGTCGGCCGCAAGCGGAGCGCGCTCGTCGTCGACCTGCTGGAGCGTGAGGTCGAGCAGCTCCACGACGACCTCGTCGTCGCCCACCTGCGCGCCCATGAGATGACCGCCGTCGGCACGCACGCCGAGCCGCGCGAGGGGGCGCCCGCCCTGCGAGGGCACCCGCCCGCGTTCTTCCACGAGACCGCCTGCGGCGAGGTCGACGACGACCTTCGCCACGGTGGCGGGCGAGAGCCCGCACCGCTCGGCGAGGCCGGCGCGGCTCAGCTCACCGGCGCGGACGAGCGCACCGAGCACGGCGGCGCGGTTGGCCGCGCGCAGGTCGCTCGACGTCCCGGCACCCATCGCCCACCGCCTTTCCCTCCTCCTAACAATAAGGGGGCGGAAAAGCGATGACCAGGGACGACGCGCGACAGCTCAGGTGATGAGCACCTGGACCGGGGTGCCGGCCTCCACGGTGCGCGAGACGGTGCAGCTGCGGTCGTGCGACGTCTGGACCGCCCGCGGCAGGGCCTCGCGGGCCGCGTCGCCCGCCTCTCCCGGCGGGAAGCTGGCCGAGAAGGTCACCTGGATGTCACGCAGCCGGTTGCCCGACTCGTCGCGGACCTTGTGGGCGTCCACGCGCGCGCGCAGCTCCTCGGGCTCGGCCCGGCGGCTCGTCACGGCGTCGACGTCGGCCGCCGTGCACGCCGCGATGGCGACCATCAGCAGCTCGACCGGCGTGAAGAGCTCCCCGGCGTCCCCGCCGACGCGCAGCTGCCCGCCGCGCGCGTTCCGTGCGACGAACACGCCCGGCTCGGCGCGCTCGATCTCGACCCAACGGTGGGTGTCCGACATGTGGTGCTGCCCCGTTCTGGTGAGGGACGAACGACACGGACCTGAACATGACTCGAGTGGAACGAAATGGTGACATTCCGTCCCACTCGAGGGCGAATGGCCCGGGCGCGGTCAGCCCTTGAAGGCGTCCTTGACCTTGTCGCCGGCCTGCTTGAGGTTGGCCTTGGTCTGCTCACCCCGGCCCTCGGCCTCCAGGCCCTCGTCGTCGGTGGCCTTGCCGAACGTCTCCTTGGCCTTGCCGCCGAGCTCCTCGGCCTTGTGCTCCATCTTGTCGTCCACGGTCGCTCCCTCCTCAGGCGTTCACGTACTGCGCGGGGTTCTGGGAGAACGTCTCGTAGCAGTCCTCCGAGCAGAAGTGGTACGTCGTGCCGTCGTACTCGGTGCTCGTGACGGCCGTCATCGGCGAGATCTCCATGCCGCAGACGGGGTCGCGCACCGTGCCGGTGTCGGTCATGGTGTGCCTCCCTTCCCTGCCAGTCTCCGTCGGGAAGGCGACGGCGGCATCTGGAGCGCCCGACGGGAGGGCGACGCCCGACGGGAGGGCGACGGCCGTCGTCGGGCGCCCTGTGCTCGAACGAGGACAACGGCGCCGGTGCGAGCAACGGTTGCTCGGGGGCCGCACACGTGTTCGTCGGATGCCCGCCGTACGGGGCCGAGGCGCGGACCCGCCGCGTCAGGCGCGCGCGTCAGCTCCGGTACGACGGCGGGTCGCGCAGCAGATCGCGCGTCGCGCGCTGCGCGCCCTGCTCGGTCCAGCGCAGGACGGCGGTGCGCGCCCGCGCGTCGACCTCCAGCTCGGCACGCTCGGCGCCGTCGTCCCAGGTCAGGGCCAGCGTGTGCGGGCCGGCGTCGACCGCCACCTCTCCCCCGAACGCCGGGTGCGCGTTGCGGAAGCGGGCGAGCGCGAGCAACGCCGCCACGACCGGCCGGCGCGTCTGCTCGGCGATCTCCTCACGCGTGTAGCGGTGCCGGTTGATGTCCCGCCCGACGCCGGTGCGCGCGAGCAGCTCCATGTCGTCGTCGCCCGCCAGCGCGCCGACGTAGTAGACCTGCGGGATCCCCGGCGTGAAGAACTGGATCGCGCGCGCGATCAGGTAGGCGGCGTCGTCGCGACCCAGGGCCGCGTAGTACGTCGCGTTGACCTGGTAGAGGTCGAGGTTCGACGCCGCGGCGCCCGTCGCCTGGCGGCTCTGCCCGCCCGTGCGCTCGTGGATGCCCTCGACCAGGGCGTCGATCTGGGCGTCGTCGAGCAGCCCGGGTTCGTCGCCGTCGCGTGCGACGTCCACGACGCCGATGCCGTCGTGCGTGTCGAGCACCGTGACGGCGTTCGTGGGCCGGATCTCGAGCCACCGGCCGAGCGGCGCGCAGTCGCCCGTGTCGAGCGCGTGCAGCACGAGCGGGGGCAGCGCGAAGTCGTAGACGCGGTCGACCAGCGCGCCGATCTCGACCTGCTTCGCGTAGTGCGAGTGCACCTCGACCAGCACGTCCATGCCGCGGGCGCGCGCCTGGGCGGTGAGGTCGTCGATGAAGGCGAAGGTCTCGGGTGTCATGAAGCACGACGTCCCCGGCGTCTTCACCGCGTAGCCGACGGCGTCGAGCCGGACCATGCCGACGCCGGCATGGGCCAACGCGTCGAGGACCGATGCGAAGTAGGTGCGCCCGGGCTCGGACTCGACGTCGATGTCGATCTGCTCGCTGGTGAACGTCGTCCACGCGAACCGGCGTCGACCCGCGACGGTGACCGGGGTGAACGGGAGGCCGGGGCGAGGGCGGTAGATGCGCGCGAGGTCGTTCTCGGTGGCGCCGTCGGGGAAGACCGCGCCCAGGGTGAGGAACATGCCGGCGTGCGGCGAGCCGTCCCCCTGGGCGAGCCAGTCGCGGAACTGGGGCGAGCGCGAGGAGACGTGGTTGACGATGACGTCGACCACGACGTCGCGGTCGGCGGCGAGCGCGGCGACGTCGGCCCAGGTGCCCAGGCGCGGATCGACCTGCGTGTGGTCGTCGGGGTCGAAGCCCGCGTCGGCGCCGTCGTAGGGGGTGAAGAAGGGCAGCACGTGCACGCCACCGAACGCACCCGCGAGGTGGGCGTCGAGGACCTCGCGCAGCCCCGCGAGGGAGCCTCCGAACCGGTCGGCGTAGGCGATCAGCTGCACCTCGTTGCGCATGCATCCAGCCTCGCCGACGCGCGGGCACGGCGGAAGGGCTCAGGGCCCTCCGCCGTGCCTGGCGTCAGGGACGGGTCAGCCGTGCGACGTCGTGCGGTGGGAGCGCAGGTGCAGGCGGTGCGCGCCGCGGGCGCGGGTGCCGGCGGTCCGGCTACGCGCCGCGAGGCGGTTGGCGAGGCGCTGCGTGAGCTCGCGCTCCTGCTGCTGGTAGACCCGCAGATACAGGTCCGGGTGCATGAGGTCCTCCTGCACGACGTCGGGCAGGTGGCGGGAGTGTGCCACCCTGGCGGCCGTCGGACCGGGTTGTGGTCCTCTGGCCGGCGAGGCCTCGCGGCCTTGCGAGATCTATGTTCTCACTGGTCAGAGGCACTCTTCGAGGGTCGTGAGCAAGATCGACCGGGTGAAGCGTTGCGAGGCGGCGTGGCGTAGAGATCCGTTGTCCGGAGGCCCTACGGGCGCGCCTTTCGCACGTCGGGGACGCCCTGGGTAGTGGACGGTCCGTCTCGCCTTTCGAGCAGCTCGTCGAGGGCGGCCAGGACGGCGTCCGACACGGCCGAGAAACGCGGCGAGCGGAGCAGGTCGAAGCCATGCTGGGCACCCGGGAGGACGGCGAGGACGACAGGCTCGCGGGAGACGGAACGCAGCCGCGCGGCGAGGCGCTGGGCGAGCGTGGGCGGGACGTAGGTGTCCTGGTCGCCGTGGATGAGGAGGAACGGCGGCGCGTCGGCGTGGGCGAGGTCGGTGGGGTTTGCGGGCGTCGTGCTGGTGCCCCAGTAGCCGCCGTACCAGCCGTACAGGCCGACGACGGCGGCGATGCGGGGCGCGGTCGGGGCCGCGGTGCCCGCCTGAGGACGCGAATGGCGGAGGGCGACCACGGAGGCGAGGTGGGCCCCGGCGGAGCTGCCGGCGACGACGACGGCGCCCGGGTCTGCGCCGAGCTCGTCGGCGTGCGCGCGGACCCAGGCGATCGCGGCGTCGGCGTCGGCGAGGTGCTCGAGCATCCCGGCGTCGGGCCGCAGGCGGTAGGCGGCACTGACGGCGACCCAGCCGCGGCGCACGGCCCGGTGCATGAGCAGCCGCGCCTCACGGTCCTTGCGGCCGGACGCGTAGCCGCCGCCGTGGAAGTAGACGAGGACGG
>JAEZZV010000366.1 GCA_023418375.1 Actinomycetes bacterium
CCCCGGCACCCCGCCGGCCGATCCCGGCACGCCGCCGGCCGATCCCGGCACGCCGCCGCCGTCGGTCCCGCCGTCGAACGACCCCTACGGCGCCGGGACCGGTTCGCAGCGCGGCTCGGCGGACCAGGGCGCGGCCGCCGTCGCCTGGGCGCTGCAGCAGGTGGGCAAGTCGTACGTCTACGGGGCGAGCGGTCCGGACGGCTTCGACTGCTCGGGCCTGACGATGCGCGCCTGGCAGAACGCCGGCCTGTCGATCAACCGGACGTCCCGCGACCAGTACCGCTCCTACTACAAGGTCGCCTACGACCAGATGCGCCCGGGCGACCTCATCGCCTGGGGAACCAACGGCGCCGACCCGGGCAGCGTCTACCACGTCGCGATGTTCATCGGGAACGGTCAGATGGTCGAGGCCCCCCGCCCCGGCGTCGCGGTGCGGGTCACGACCATCCGCTGGCAGAGCACCATGCCCTACGCAGTCCGCCCCTAGCGCCGGCTCGAGACGTCGCCGTCAGGAGATGGCGGACGGTCAGATCCGGAGGGTCAGGTCCGGTGGGTCAGTGGGCGCCGGGGCGGGTGGTGTAGCCGGCGTCGATGGCGCGCTGGCGGCTCGCCTGGATCTCCGCCTCGGCGGCGGCGCGGTCGGCCCAGTAGGCACCCTCGACGGACTTGCCGGGCTCCAGGTCCTTGTAGACCTCGAAGAAGTGCTGGATCTCCAGCCGGTGGAACTCCGACACGTCGTCGATGTCCTGGCGCCACGACGCGCGCTGGTCGCCCGCGGGCACGCACAGCACCTTGTCGTCGCCGCCCGCCTCGTCGCGCATGCGGAACATGCCGAGCGCGCGGCAGCGGATGAGGCAGCCGGGGAACGTCGGCTCCTCCAGCAGCACGAGGGCGTCCAGGGGGTCGCCGTCCTCGCCGAGCGTCCCCTCGATGAACCCGTAGTCGTCCGGGTAGCGGGTCGAGGTGAAGAGCATGCGGTCGAGCCGGATCCTGCCCGTGGCATGGTCCAGCTCGTACTTGTTCCGGTTGCCCTTGGGGATCTCGATCGTGACGTCGAACTCCACGGCTCTCCTTCGCTCGGCGCGCACGTCCCGACGCGCGGCCGGTGGACCGGGCGGGCGTGCCGGTCATTAGTGTGACGCACGGGCCGCGGTCGGCGCTGCCCCCGCCGCCGGCCGAGCGCGTGACGGCGGTCGGACGGTGCGGCGGCAGACACACGAGGGCAGGCAGGCGATGGCACGCGGAGCGCGGTGGGCGGTCGGGACGACGGCCGTCCTCCTGGTGCTGGGCGCGGGCGGCTACGCGGCCGGCGACGCCTACGACGTCGTGCCCGGTCGCCTCACGCTGGAGCCGCCGGCGCCCACGCCGGCCCCCTTCCCGACGCCGGACGTCGCCCCGGCGCCGGAGGTCACGGCTCTCCTCGGGGGGCTCGACCCGCAGGCGCCGCTGCCCTCGTCGGAGGCGGTGTCCGCGCTGGCGGCGTCCGCGATCGCCGACCCCCGGCTGGGCAGCTCCACGACGGTCGTCGTCACCGACGTCCTGACGGGACAGCTGCTCACCGACGTCGGCGGCACCCAGCCGCAGGAGCCCGCGTCGACCACCAAGCTGCTCACCGCGACCGCGGCGATCACGGTCCTCGGCACCGAGACGACGCTGACGACGAGCGTCGTGCAGGGTTCGGCGGACACCGTCGTGCTGGTCGGGGGCGGGGACATGCTGCTGGCCGCCGGCGAGGGGGACCCGGACGCGGCCAACGGGCACGCCGGGCTCGCCGACCTCGCCACCGAGGCCGCCCAGGCCCTCACCGCGGCGGGCGTCACCCAGGTCCGGCTCGGCCTGGACGACACGCTGTTCACCGGCCCCTCGTGGAACGCCGGGTGGCAGCCCGGCCAGAACCGCTACGTGGCGCCGATCTCGGCCCTGGCGGTCGACGTCGGGCAGACGACGGACGAGCCGTACTCCGTCCGGCAGCCCGACCCGGCGCTGGAGGCGGCGCGCACCTTCGCGCAGCGCCTGGCCGAGCGCGGGGTCGTGGTCACCGGCGACCCCGTGCGGATGACCGCGCCCGACGGCGCCACCACCATCGCCGACGTCCAGTCCGCGACGATGCGCGAGATCGTCCGGTTCACCCTGCACGAGTCCGACAACACGGTCGCCGAGGTGCTGGGACGCCTGGTCGCGCGGGCCACCGGGGAGGCGCCGAGCTTCGAGGGGGCGACCCGCGCCGTCGTCGAGGCGGTCGGCGCCCTGGGGCTGGACACCGCCGGCACCAGCATCACCGACTGCTCCGGGCTGGCCTCCGGCTCGCGGATCCCGGCCGGCCTGCTCGTGGACCTCCTGGTGCTGGCTGCGGCGCCGGGGCGTCCGGACCTCGTCCCCGTCGCCGTCGACCTCGCGGTGGGCGGCTGGTCGGGGACGCTGCTGGACCGGTTCCCCACGGGCCCCGCGCGCGGGCTCGTCCGGGCGAAGACCGGCAGCCTGCCGGGCGTGACGTCGCTCGCGGGCACCGTGCTCACCCAGAGCGGCCGGCTGCTGGCGTTCGCGATCATGGCGGACGCGACGGGGGCGGTCGGTCAGGACCGCCCGCGGGCCGCGATCGACGAGTTCGTCACGAGGCTGGCCGCCGTCCCGCCCGCCGCCGGTTAGCGTGTCCCGATGAGCCGTCCCTCGCCGACAGTCGACTGGGCCGCCGCCGGGCGCCGCGCGGGTACGGTGGTCCGGGCCGGGACGGCGCCGTCGGCCGACCAGGCGGCCGAGCTCGTCGAGAGCCTGCGCGCGTCGGCGGTCCGTGCC
>JAEZZV010000375.1 GCA_023418375.1 Actinomycetes bacterium
GACCCGGGCCGTGGACGCCCCCTGGGCCGTGCCGCCGCGCGGGGTCCCGCTGCGCCTGCGCGGGCGCGTGCTGGCGCCCGACCGGCCGGCGGTCATGGCCGTCGTCAACCGGACCCCGGACTCCTTCCACGTCCGGTACACCGACGACGACGCCGCGCGGGCGGCCGTGGCGACGGCGGTGGACGAGGGCGCCGACCTGGTCGACATCGGCGGTGTGCGCGCCGGCCGCGGGCCGGAGGTGGACGCGACGGCGGAGATCGACCGCGTGCTCCCGCTGGTGCGGTGGGTGCGGGAGACCTACCCGGACCTTCCGATCAGCGTCGACACGTGGCGCGCCGAGGTCGCCGAGGTGGTGCTCGACGCGGGCGCGGACCTGGTCAACGACACGTGGGCCGGCCACGACCCGCGGCTCGTCGAGGTCGCCGCGGCGCGGGGCGCCGGCATCGTGTGCTCCCACACGGGCGGGCTCCCGCCCCGGACCGACCCGCTGCGCCCGGAGTACCCCGTGACCGCGGCGCCGCGCGGCGGGGACCGGCGGGACGGCGTCGTGCAGGACGTCCTGGCCACCGTACGCGCGACGGCCGAGCGCGCCGTCGCTGCGGGCGTCGCGGCGGACGCGGTGCTCGTGGACCCGACCCACGACTTCGGCAAGACCACCTGGCACTCGCTGCACCTGACGAGGCGGACGGCGGACCTCGTGGCGCTCGGGTACCCGGTGCTCATGGCGCTGTCGCGCAAGGACTTCGTCGGCGAGGCGCTGGGCCTGCCCACCGACCAGCGGCTCGAGGGCACCCTCGCCGCGACGGCGCTGGCCGCCTGGTTCGGCGCGACCGTCTTCCGGGCGCACGACGTGCTGGCGACGCGCCGGGTGGCCGAGATGGTCGCCGTCCTGCGCGAGGACCGCCCGCCGGCGCGTGCGGTGCGCGGTCTGGCGTGAGCACACCGGCCCTCGTGCCGGCGTGGACGCGACGCTGGTGGGTGCGCGTCCTGCTGGTGTGGCTGGGCGCGCGCGCGTTCTCGGCGCTCGTTCTCCTCGTCGTCGCCCGCACGCAGGAGGCGAACCCCTGGACGGACGCGGCGCCGTCGTACGCCCAGTACACGGGTCTGATGTGGGACGCCTCGTGGTACCGCGAGATCGCCGAGGCGGGCTACCCGCCGGAGCTGCCGCGCGGCTTCGGCGGCCGGGTCGCGCAGAGCGCGTGGGCCTTCTTCCCGCTCTTCCCCACGCTCGTCCGCGGGGTGATGGAGCTCACCGGCGGCCCGTGGGAGGTGGTGGCGCCGACGTCGGCCCTGGTCCTCGGCACGGCCGCCGCGATCGTCGTGCACCTGGTGCTCGCCTCCGCCGTCGAGCGCGGCCCGCTCGCCGGGACCGACCTCGGACGGCGCCTGCCGCTGGCCGGGGTGGCCGTGCTCGGCACGCTCGGGGCGGCCCCGATCCTGCAGGTCGCCTACACCGAGTCACTGGCGCTGCTCGTCCTCGCGGGCGTGCTGTGGTGCCTGCTCGAGCGGCAGTACCTGCTCGCCGCGGTGCTGCTGCCGGTGCTCGGGCTCACCCGTGCCGTGGCGCTGCCCGTCGTCGTCGCGGTCGTGGCGCACGCGGTCGGGCGCCACCGCGCCGCCCGGGCCGGCGAGGACCGCGTGCACGTCGCCGAGTTGGTCGCGATGGTGTCCCTGGCGGCGACGGCGTGCCTGGCAGGCTTCCTGTGGCCGGCGTTCGTCGGCCTGCGCACGGGTGTGCTCGACGGGTACACCCAGGTGCAGTCGGCCTGGCGCGGGCGTGGGGCGGTGATCCCGCTCCTGCCGTGGGTGGACGTCGCCCAGTTCTTCGCGGGCAGTTGGTGGGTGGTCGCGCTCGCCGTCGTCGTGGGGCTCGGGGTGCTGCTCGTGGCCGCGCGGCCCCTGCGCCTGCTCGGCCCGGAGCTGTGGGGGTGGACCGCCGGCTACCTCGCCTACCTGCTCGTGGCGATCGAGCCAGGCACCTCGCTCGTGCGGTTCCTCGTGCTGGCGTTCCCGATCGGTGCGGTCCTCGCGCTGCTCGCCCTGCGTGCCGCCCGGTGGCGTGTCGCCCTCGCCGCGTTGCTCGTCGGCGCCGCGCTCACGCAGGTCGCGTGGGTGGGGATGGTGTGGCGTCTCGTCCCACCGGCGGGCTGGCCGCCGTGACGGGCGACCGTGTGAACTAGACTGATCTCGGACATCGGCCCGCAGGTGCTTCGCGCCCGGGACCGCACGCGACCGACGGGGAGGACACCGCTGATGGCTGCGATGAAGCCGAGGACGGGTGACGGGCCGCTCGAGGTCACCAAGGAGGGCCGCGGCATCGTCATGCGCGTCCCGCTGGAGGGCGGCGGTCGCCTGGTCGTCGAGCTCAGCCCGGCGGAGGCGAGCGAGCTGGGTGAGGCGCTGACGGCCGTCGTCGGCTGACGGGGCGCGCCAGGACCGTGCCTGCCTCCCGTCGGCCCACCGTGTCCGTCATCCCGACCGCCGCCGATCTTCCCGGCGTGCGCGCCGTGGCCGGCGACGTCGCGACCTCGGGCCTGCTCACCGAGGGGCTCGACGCCCTCTTCGTGCCCGTGGTCCCCGCGGCCGACGACGCCGAGGAGGCCGATGGGGTCCAGCCCCGTCCGGGGGCGACGGAGGCGGCCGTCCGGTACGGCATCGACCTCGGCGACCTCGCCGAGCGGCTGCACGCCGATGGCTCCGCCGGCAGCGCCCACACGATCCAGCTGCCGCGTGGCGCCCGCGCGACCGCGCTGCCGTGGGACGGGCTGCCGCCCCGGCTCGTGCTCGTCGGGGTCGGGTCGGGGACGGCCCGCGACCTGCGCCGGGCGGGTTCCGCGGTGGCGCGCGCCGGCATGGGCCTGGGC
>JAEZZV010000030.1 GCA_023418375.1 Actinomycetes bacterium
CGCACGAGCAGGGCGGACCGCTGCCGTGGCACGAAGACGCGCGGCGCCACCGCGACGCGCACACCGGCGACCTCGGCCCAGCCCAGCACCTGCTCGAGGGGCTCGCCGGCGACGCGACGCGCGACGAGCGCCACGAGCGCGGCGTCGTCGGCACCGGCGGCGGTGAGCAGCAGCGCCGCCTCCTCCTCGGCGAACACGCACCCGGCGGCACGCAGCGTGGCGACGACCGTGCCGATGTCGCGCCCCGTCACGGGGCGTGGCGCTCGAGGAACGCGTAGACCTCGGCCTCGTCGACGCCCGGGAACGTCCCGGCGGGCAGCGGCGCGAGGATCTGCGCGTGCACGGACGCGCTCGGCCAGGACTTCTCCGCCCAGCGGTCGGTCAGCCGCGAGTCGGGCAGGCGGCAGCAGGAGGGATCGGGGCAGCGGGACCTCGTGCGCGTCGTCGTCTCCCGGCCGCGGAACCACTTGGCCTGCGCGAACGGCACTCCGACGCTGATCGAGAAGCCGCCGGTCGCCGTGCGTCCGGTCTGCGTGGACGACCAGTAGGTGCCGGCCGGGGTGTCCGTGTACTGGTGGTACTCGGTCGTGCGGTCACGGTCGGTGAACGCGACCCGGGCGGGCCACTGCCGGCACACGAGCTGGCCCTCGACGGCGCCCGCGGCGTCCGTCGGCAGGGGCATCCCGTCGTTCTCGTACGCCTTGTAGACGGCGCCGTCGTCGCCCACGCGCATGAAGTGCAGCCGGAGGTCCAGGTGCGAGGTGAGCAGGTTCGTCATCCGCCAGCCGGCCGTCTCGTGCGTGACGCCGAACGCGTCGCGCACGTCCTCGACGGCGAGGTCCCGGGAGCGCTTGGCCTCGGTGAGGAAGGCGACGGCGGCGGTCCGGGGGACCAGGCAGGCCGCGGCGAAGTAGTTGATCTCCACGCGCTGGCGCAGGAAGTCGGCGTAGCTCCGCGGCTGGGAGTGGCCGAGCACGCGGTGCGCGATCGCCTGCAGGGCCAGCGAGCGCAGCCCGTGCCCGCCGGGGATGGACGACGGCGGCAGGTAGATCCGGCCGTTGGCGAGGTCCGTCACGGTGCGGGTCGAGTGCGGCAGGTCGTCGACGTGGATGAGCGTGAAGCCGAGGTGCTCGGCCATGAGGGCGACGCTGCGGTGGGTGAGGGCGCCGGAGGTGTACCCGCCCCACGTGAGGGCCTCCTCGGCGGCGTCCTCGATCTCGGGCAGGTAGTTGTCGCGCTCGCGCATCCAGGCGCGCAGCGCTGTCGTCACCCGGCGCGCCTCCTCGGGCGTGGCGATCGCGGCGTCGGCCCGGCGCGCGAGCTCCGCGTGCAGGCCGACCAGCGCCTCGAGCGCCTCGAGCGGCAGGGTTCGGGACGACTTCACCGTCGGAAGTCCGAGTCCCGCGTACAGGCCGCTGCGCTGGGCGCGCTCGAGCGCGATCTCCAGCGCCGCACGCCGCGACGGCGGCTGGCTCGAGAGCAGGTCGGAGACGCGCACGTCGAGTGCCGTGGCGATGGCCTGGAGCAGGGTGAGCCGCGGTTCCCGGTGGCCGTTCTCGACGAGAGAGAGCTGGCTGGCGGTGCGCCCGACGGCGGCGCCGAGCTGGTCCAGCGTCATCCCGCGCTCGGTGCGGAAGTGGCGGATGCGCCGGCCGAGCGTGAGGAGCTGCCCGCCGGGCGGCGTCGCGTCGTCCGGGTCGGGGAGCGGGATCACCGGGCCGCGCGGCCCAGCGATCTCTGATTGTTCCACCATATGACTGTAACGAAAGGTTCCCGATTCTTCACACGCGCTCGAGTGGAAGGGCCTACTGTGCGAGCACCACGCTGGAAAGGCACCGACGGACCGCGACTCCGAAGGAAGAGCCATGACGTTGCTGGACAGGATTCCGAGCACCACCCGCACCGCTGACGCGGACGACATCGCCCGAGCGGGACGGGCGCCCACCGGGCATCAGCGGCTCCTCGCCTGGGTGGCCGAGGTGGCGGAGCTGCTCCGGCCGGACGAGGTCGTCTGGTGCGACGGCTCCCCGGAGGAGTACGCGCGACTGTGCGACCTGCTCGTGGCGCAGGGCACGTTCGTCCGCCTGAACCCGGCCAAGCGCCCGAACAGCTTCCTGGCGCGCTCGGACCCGAGCGACGTCGCACGCGTCGAGAGCCGGACGTTCATCTGCTCCGAGCGCGAGTCGGACGCCGGGCCGACCAACAACTGGCGCGCGCCCGCCGAGATGCGCGCCGAGCTCTCGGACGCGTTCCGCGGGTCGATGCGCGGCCGGACGATGTACGTCATCCCGTTCTCGATGGGCCCCGTCGGCTCGCCGCTGGCCCAGTACGGCGTGCAGCTGACGGACTCCGCGTACGTCGTCGTGAACATGCACATCATGACCAGGGTGGGGACCGCGGTCCTCGACCAGCTCGGTAGCGACGGCGACTTCGTCCCGGCCGTGCACAGCGTCGGCTACCCGCTGGTCGACGACGCCGGCGCGCGCCGCGCCGACGTGATGTGGCCGTGCAGCGAGACGAAGTACATCGTCCAGTTCCCCGAGACGCGGGAGATCTGGTCCTACGGCTCCGGGTACGGCGGCAACGCGCTGCTCGGCAAGAAGTGCTTCGCGCTGCGGATCGCGTCCGTCATCGGGCGGGACGAGGGCTGGCTCGCCGAGCACATGCTCATCCTGCGGCTGACGTCGCCGGCCGGACGGGTGTTCCACCTGGCCGCGGCGTTCCCGTCGGCCTGCGGCAAGACGAACCTCGCGATGATCCAGCCGACGCTGCCGGGCTGGACCGCGGAGACGATCGGCGACGACATCGCCTGGATGCGCCCGGGCGGGCCGGGGACGGACGGGCGCCTGCGGGCGATCAACCCCGAGGCGGGCTTCTTCGGCGTCGCGCCGGGCACCGGGGAGTCGACGAACCCCACGGCCGTCGCCATGGTGGCGAGCGACACGATCTTCACGAACGTCGCCCTCACCGACGACGGTGACGTGTGGTGGGAGGGTCTGACGGACACCCCGCCGGACCACCTCGTCGACTGGCTGGGGCAGGACTGGGAGCCCGGCTGCGGGCGTCCCGCGGCGCACCCGAACTCCCGGTTCACCGTGCGGGCGAGCCAGTGCCCGTCCATCGCGGACACCTGGGAGGACCCCGACGGCGTCCCGATCGACGCGGTCTTCTTCGGCGGCCGCCGCGCGACGAACGTGCCGCTGGTCACCCAGGCGCGCTCCTGGGCGCACGGGGTCTTCATGGGCGCGACGATCTCGTCGGAGCAGACCGCCGCGGCCGAGGGCACGGTCGGCGCACTGCGCCGGGACCCCTTCGCGATGCTGCCGTTCTGCGGGTACCACATGGCCGACCACTGGGCGCACTGGCTGCGCATCGGCGAGCGGCTCGGCGACGCGGCGCCCGCGCTGTTCTGCGTCAACTGGTTCCGCAAGGGCGAGGGTGGCCGGTTCCTGTGGCCGGGCTTCCGCGAGAACTCGCGCGTCATCGACTGGGCCCTGCGCCGGGTCGCGGGCGAGGCCGAGGCGCGCGAGACGCCCGTCGGGCTGGTCCCGGCCGACGGTGAGCTGGACCTCACCGGCCTCGACCTGCCGGCCGAGGACCTGGCCGCGCTCTTCGCCGTCGACCCGGGGGCGTGGCGCCACGAGTGCGACCTGACCCAGGAGTGGTTCGACGTCTTCGGCGACCGGGTGCCGGGCGCCCTGACGGCGGAGCTTGACCAGACGCGGGCGCGCCTGGGCTGAGGCGGACGCAGGGGCGGAGGCTGCTCCTCCAGACTGGGCGACCGGCGGCCGATGACGTCCGCCGGTCGCCCGGCCCCGGGGTCACCGGCCGGAGCCGGACGTGTACGTGACGACGCCGCACGTCGACGGGTGGCCGGTGGTGCTGGTGCGGCTCGAGGGTCTCGGGGTGGATGCGCGCGCGGAGCTGGTCCCCGACGCGTGACCAGCGCGTGCGCCGCGGTGGCTCGGTCGGCGGTGGCTCGCCGACGACGGCACCGTCCCGAAGGTGATCCATCCCCTCCGTGATTCGAACATCTGTATGAAAACCCCTTGATCGCCGACCGTACTCCCACTAGTATTTGTCCAGGTCAGAGGCTATTTCGCAGGTCTGAGTCCGTGTGCTGGGGAGGCGTCGTGCAGCGTGTCGAGCACCCGCTCGCGCTGGCGCTGCGCGACGTCGTGGACCGGCTCGTCGTCCTGATCGAGGAGGCCCCTGCGCGCCCGGCGGGTCCGCCCGAGGAGGCGACCGAGCTCGTCCTCGCGCTCTGCCGCGAGGCGGGGCGCCTGCAGGTCGCGGCCGCCCGGCTGTCTACGCGCGCTGACGACGACGGCCTGTGGGCGGCGACCGGCGCCCGCTCGTTCGCGCACTGGCTGGCCGCCGCGGGCCGCTTGTCAGTGACGCGGGCGCGCGAGGTGGTGG
>JAEZZV010000074.1 GCA_023418375.1 Actinomycetes bacterium
CCGGCCACCTGGTCGAGCTGCCCGCTGACCCGCGTCCCGTCGGGGGTCTCGGCGACGTGCAGGTACCGCCGGGCCCGCTGCGCCTGGTGTCCGCGTTCGAGCGCAGATCGGACCAGCGCCGCGGCCCAGAGCGCGACAGCCTTGGCGAAGCGCCCCGCATCCACGCGCGCCGCCATCGCCAGTAGCTCGGCCTGGCCGTCCGCCGAGGCGAGCGCCTCGCGCACCGGCACGGAGGCTCCCGCCGCTGTCCGCGCGACGACGTCGACGTGCTCGACCGTGACGCGCCCAGCATCGACCGCGTCCCGTACGGCGGGCATCGCGGCCAACGTGTCCCCGCGGCGGACCTCCGTCACCGCAGCGCGGACGCCCGCGCGCGACGTGCGAGCCCGCCACGCCTCGAATGTGGGATCGCCGTTCGCGCGCCAGACGCCGCTGTCGCGCTGCGCGACGAGGACGGCGGCGCGCGCGGTCGTGAGCCGGGCGACCGCCGCGTCGATCCCCGCGACGAGCCGGGTGCGCTCGTCGGGCGGGAGCTCTCGGGCCCGGAGCGTCGCGGCGGCGACCGCACGGACGGCGTCGTCGAGCGCCGCCTGCGCCGTCGTCGTCATCTCGCCTCCGCAAGTAGAACTGATGTGCTAATCGTAGCGCACCTGCGCGGCAGATTCGGACAATTCGCCCACAGCGAACGGCCTGCCCGCGGCCCGTAGACTTGCCGCCCGTGGCGCTCACCATCGGAATCGTCGGCCTCCCGAACGTCGGCAAGTCGACCCTCTTCAACGCTCTCACCCGCAACCAGGTGCTGGCCGCGAACTACCCGTTCGCCACGATCGAGCCGAACCTCGGCATCGTCGCCCTGCCCGACCCGCGGCTGCAGGTGCTCGCCGACCTCTTCGGGTCCGAGCGGCTCGTCCCCGCGACCGTCTCCTTCGTCGACATCGCCGGCATCGTGCGCGGCGCCTCGGAGGGAGAGGGCCTGGGCAACAAGTTCCTCGCCAACATCCGCGAGGCTGACGCGATCTGCCAGGTGGTCCGCGCCTTCGCCGACGACGACGTCGTGCACGTCACCGGCCGCGTCGACCCGGCGGACGACATCGAGACCGTCAACACCGAGCTGATCCTCGCCGACCTGCAGACCCTCGAGCGGGCGATCCCGCGCCTGGAGAAGGAAGTGCGCGGCAAGAAGACCGACGCCGCCGTCCTCGCCGCGGCCCAGGCCGCGAACGCGGTCCTCGAGGAGGGTGTCACCGTCTTCGCGGCGCGTGAGCGCCTCGCCAAGCAAGGGGTCGACGCCGCGGCGCTCCGCGACCTCCAGCTCCTCACGGCCAAGCCGTTCATCTTCGTCTTCAACACCGACGACGCGGGCCTGGCGGACTCCGACATGCAGGCGCGCATGCGCGCGCTCGTGGCGCCCGCGGATGCGATCTTCCTCGACGCGAAGTTCGAGTCCGAGCTCGTCGAGCTCGACCCCGAGGACGCCGCCGAGATGCTCGCGGACTCCGGTCAGGCCGAGCCCGGGCTCGACCAGCTCGCGCGCGTCGGCTTCCACACGCTCGGCCTGCAGACGTACCTCACGGCGGGGCCGAAGGAGGCGCGTGCCTGGACGATCAGGCAGGGCTGGACGGCGCCCCAGGCCGCCGGCGTCATCCACACCGACTTCGAGCGCGGCTTCATCAAGGCCGAGGTCATCAGCTTCGCGGACCTTGTCGAGGCCGGATCCATCGCCGCCGCCCGCTCCGCCGGCAAGGCCCGCATCGAGGGCAAGGACTACGTCATGGCCGACGGCGACGTGGTGGAGTTCCGCTTCAACGTCTGAGACCACCCCTTTCGACGGCCGCGAACGCGTGTCGTAGGGTCCCGCCATGCGTGCCCTTGCGGTCGACGGCCTGGTGAACGGGCGCGACCTCGGCGGCCTCCCCCTCGTCGGCGGAGGTACGACGCCGCCTGGCGTCTTCTTCCGGTCCGAGAACGTCGACGGCGTCACCGCCCGCGGGTGGGATCAGCTTCACGCGCTCGGGATCCGCACGGTGGTCGACCTGCGGCGGGACGCCGAACGAGCGCGGGACCGCCGTCGTCGGCCCGACTGGCTGGTCACCAGGCACGTCGACCTGGACGGCCTGGAGAACGTCCGCTTCTGGCGCGACTACGCGGACACCGGCCTGTGGGGCACAGCGGCGTACTTCCTCCCGCACCTCACGGAGATGCCCGAGCGGGCCGGCGCAGCACTCGAGGCCGTCGCCGAGGCGGGCGACGGCGGTGTCCTCTTCCACTGCATGTCCGGCCGCGACCGGACGGGCCTGGTGGCGATGCTGCTGCTCAGCCTGATCGGCGCCGACCGGGACGCGATCGTGGACGACTACCTCGAGACCGTCCGCAACGGTGACGCGCTCGCGCGGGCGACCGGTCGGGAGAACGACGAACCGGTGCGGGAGGCGATCCTCGCCAGACGTGGAACGACCCCCGAGCTGGCGTTCCGGGAGGCGCTCGCCGGCCTGGACCTCGACACGCTCCTGGCTGCGGCAGGTCTGTCGACGAGCGCTGTGCGACGGCTGAGGACGTGGCGGGGATCGGTCGTCGCCGGGCCGCCGCGCTGACGCCCCGACCGAAGGTGACCAGGATCGTCGGGCGCCCGTCTGCGCCCCCGAGACACCGTGGTCGGCGAAAGGAGGGACCCGTGATCGGCACTCTCAACGCCCTGGTCGAGCTCGTCGAGCATCGCCACGACCACCCGGTCGACGTCGTCGCGTTCGCCCGCGCGCACGGCACCACCGAGTACCACCTGCGTCGGATGTTCGCGGCGCTGGCTGGCCTGCCGCTGTCGGAGTACGTCCGGCGTCGCCGCATGACGCTGGCCGCGACCGACCTGGTCCGCGGCGAGCCGAGCCTGCTCGACGTCGCCGTGCGCTACGGCTACGGCTCGGTCGAGGCGTTCACCCGGGCGTTCCGGTCGGTGCACAGCACCGCGCCGGCCGACGTGCGCCGCGCCGGGGGTCCCCTCGTCACCCAACCCATGCTCAGGTTCCGCCTGAGCGTCGAAGGGAGCACCCCGATGGACGTCACCATCACCGACCGACCCGCGTTCGTCCTGGTCGGCCGCGCGACGCAGGTCCCGCTGCAGCACCGCGGTGTGAACCCGCACATCCAGGACCACATCGCCTCGATCGCCCCGCACGAGCACGCGCGCCTCAAGGCGCTCGGCGACACGGACCCGGCGGGCATCCTCGCCGTCACGGCCGGGTCCGAGCCCGACGCGCCGGAGGGGTCGGCCCTCACCTACCTGCACGGGGTCGCGGTGCGGGAGGGTTCAGCGCTCCCGCCGGACCTCGACACGATGCCCGTCGACGCCGGTACCTGGGCCGTCTTCCACTCGAGCGGCCCGTTCCCGGAGGCCATGCAGCAGACGTGGGCCGCGACAGCGACCGACTGGTTCCCGTCGAACCCCTGGCGGCTGCGGCCCGGCCCCTCGATCGTCCGCTACCTCGAGCTCACCGGGACCAGCGCCACCTGCGAGATCTGGATGCCGATCGAGCCGGCCTGAGCTCACGCCACGCAGAACTCGTTGCCCTCGGGATCCCGCATGACGACGTGCCCCAGCTCGGTGCGTCCGGCGTCGTCGTCGTACCGTTCCTCGCGGACGGCGACGGCGTCGATCGCGACCAGCTCCGCGACCTTGGCCCGGATCAAGGCCTCGCGCTCCGCCCAGTCCCACGGCGGCTCGCCGGCCACCCGGATGTCGATGTGCACCCGGTTCTTGGCGGTCTTCGGCTCGGGCACCCGCAGCCAGCCGATCGCCGGGCCGACGCCGTCGGAGTCGACGATCGAGGCCCCGTCGGGCTCGTCGTACCCCGGCTCGGGCACGTAGCCGAGCGCCCGGCACCAGAAGGCGGCCAGGCGGTGCGGGTCCGCGGCGTCGCCGCTGAGGGTCCAGTGTGTCGCCATCGGCACACGGTACGTCCGACTCCCGCCGCCGCCGGTGTGTGCTCACTCGCTGCGGAGGTCCTCCGCGCGGACCCGGCCCCGGGTCAGCGGCGCCGCCGCCGCGACGAGCACCGCCCCGGCCGCCGTCGCGCCGAGGAGGACGGCGGCCACGCGCGGCGCGATCGCGAACCCCTGGTCGGCATAGTGCGAGAG
>JAEZZV010000080.1 GCA_023418375.1 Actinomycetes bacterium
CATCAGCGGCGCGGACGGCCTGCGCGCCCTCGCGGCGCTCTGGGTGGTCGGCTCGCACCTCTTCCAGCGGCTCGCGCCCCAGCCGGACTCCTGGGTGGACGACGTGCGCCTGGTGATGATGAAGGGACCGTTCGGCGTCAGCATCTTCTTCGTCCTGTCCGGGATGCTGCTCAGCTCGCCCTTCTGGCGCGCATACCTCACCGGGCGTCCCTTCCCGCGCATCGGGCACTACACGCGGCGCCGGGTCGCGCGGATCCTGCCGGGGTTCTACGCGAGCCTCGCAGTGAGCTCGGTGGTCGCCCTGCTGCTCGTGCCGGACGCCCCCTACCGGCTCGTCCGACTCCTGGCCGGCCTGACGTTCACCTCGGGCTTCCACTGGGCGACGTTCTTCCCGGTGCCGCTGAACGGCCCGCTGTGGTCGATCGGGTTCGAGGTCGTCAGCTACGTGCTGATGCCCCTGGCGATGTGGGGTCTGTTCCGCCTCCGCCGCCGCAGCGCGCGCCGGGCGCTGGCCTACTGGGTCGCCGTGCTGGCCGTGGTCGTCGGGCTCAACCAGTGGATCGTCACCTCGCTCGTGCCGTCCGCCGACGGGCGCGGGTGGCAGTACGGCGACGTCGGGGGCGCCAAGGAGTGGATGCCGTCCTACAACCCGGTGGGGTTCTTCGCGCACTTCTGCGTCGGCATCGCGGCGGCCGCCGCCATCACGTGGTGGCAGGTACGCCGGGACAGCCGGCGTCACTGGGGCTTCGACGTCCTCGCCGGTGCAGCGGTCGCGGGCGCCGTGGCGCTCGTGTGGGTCAACCGGGAGCCGGCCGAGCCCCTGCACCTGGAGAACCTCCAGGGCCAGCCGTACCTGTTCCCGTGGTTCGCGGGGCTGGTCGGCGTGGCGCTCGTCGGGCTCGCTCACTCGCGCGTGCTCGGGCGGCTCGCCGACAACCGGTTCGCGCGGTACACGGCGCGGGTCAGCTTCGGCATCTACATCTGGCACTACCTGCTCATCATGGTGCTCGAGCACTACAGCGACGGCTGGTTCACCTACGGCGCGATGACGGAGCCGCTCCGGCACCTCGGGGTGAGCGCCGCGATCCTGGCGGTGACGTACGCCGTCGCCACGGCGTCCTGGCGGTGGATCGAGCGACCCGCGCTCACCTCGCGGTGGGCGACGGGGCGTCCGCGGGTGCGCCCGGGCGCGTGACCGGTCCTGGCCCGGCTGCCGTGCTCAGGCCAGCCGGCTGAGCAGGAGGGCCTCCGCGAGGACCGCCTTCTCGAGCTCGCCCAGGTGCACCGACTCGTTCTCGCTGTGCGCCCGCGAGTCCGGGTCCTCCACGCCGGTGACGAGCACCGTCGCCTTCGGGAACACCTCGAGCAGGTCCGCGACCAGGGGGATCGAGCCACCCAGGCCGACGTCGACGACGTCCGTGCCCCACGCCGCGGAGTACGCCGCGCGCGCGACGTGCGCGAGCGGCGAGTCCGCCACCCCGGCCCAGGGCCGGCCCAGCTCACCGTCGGTCACCGTGACCTGGGCGCCGAACGGCGCACGGTCGGTCAGATGCGCGCGGAGCGCGGCCATCGCGTCGGCCGGTTCCTGCCCGGGCGCGATGCGCAGCGAGATCTTCGCCCGCGCGCTCGGCGCGAGCGTGTTCGAGGCGTGCGCGACGCTCGTGGCGTCGATCCCGATGACCGACAGCGCCGGCTTGGTCCACAGGCGCGCGGCGATCGAGCCGGTGCCCGCGAGCATCGTGCCCGGCAGGAGCCCGGCGTCGGTGCGGAAGTCCGCCTCCTCGTAGTCGACGGTCGGCTCCGGCGCCTCGGCCAGACCCGCCACCGCGACGTCGCCGGCCTCGTCGTGCAGCGTCGCCAGGAGGCGGACCAGCAGCGTCGTCGCGTCGAGGATCGGCCCGCCGTACATGCCCGAGTGCAGGGCATGGTCGAGCACCGCGACCTCGACGTCGCAGTCGACGAGCCCGCGCAGGCTCGTGGTGAACGCGGGCACACCGACCTTCCAGTTCACCGAGTCGGCGAGGATCACCAGGTCCGCCGCGAGCAGGTCGCGGTGCTCCCGCAGGAAGTCCCCGAAGGTCGGCGAGCCGACCTCCTCCTCGCCCTCGACGAACACCGTCACCCCGACCCGCACGTCGTCGGCCAGCGCCCGCAGCGCCGCCACGTGCGCGACGACGCCCGCCTTGTCGTCGGCCGCACCACGCCCGTACAGGCGCCCGTCACGCTCGGTCGGCTCGAACGGCGAGGTGCCCCAGGCGGACTCCGCACCCGGGGGCTGCACGTCGTGGTGGGCGTAGAGCAGGACGGTCGGGGCGCCGTCGGGCGCAGGCCGTCGCGCCACGACCGCGGGCCGGCTGACCAGGCCGTCGGCCCGCGTGGCGGTGAGGACGCGGACGTCGGGCAGGACCCCGCGCAGCAGGTCGGCGACGGCCTCGGCGCTCCGGGCGACCTCGGCGGCGTCGAAGGCCGGGTTCGACACCCCGGGGATGCGGACGAGCGCCGCGAGGTCCTCGCGTGCC
>JAEZZV010000104.1 GCA_023418375.1 Actinomycetes bacterium
GGCACGCCGGGCGGGGCGGCCGACGCCCCGGCCGGTGCCCCGGGCGGCGGGGAGGCGCTCGCGGCCGCGGAGGCCCTGGCCGCCGAGCGGCTGGACGACCTCCAGCGGCTCCAGGCGGAGTACGTCAACTACCGCCGCCGCGTCGACCGGGACCGTGCGGTCGCGAGCGAGCTCGCGGTGCTCGGCATGATCGAGGCGCTGCTGCCGGTGCTCGACGAGATCGAGCTCGCCCGCCAGCACGGCGAGCTCGCCGACGGCCCGTTCGCGTCGATCGCCGAGAAGCTGGAGACGACGCTCGGGCGCTTCGGCTGGGAGCGGTACGGCGCGGCCGGCGAGGCGTTCGACCCCACGGTGCACGAGGCGCTCATGCACGCCGAGTCCGCCGACGTCGAGGAGTCGACCGTCACGCAGGTGCTGCAGCCGGGGCACCGGGTGGGCGAGCGGATCGTCCGCGCCGCCCGGGTCGCCGTCACCGCGCCAGTCGGCTGACGGGGACGTGAGGGAGGTGGCGCGATGACCGGGCAGGACTGGTTCGAGAAGGACTTCTACGCCACCCTCGGCGTGCCGAAGAACGCCGACGCCGCGGCGATCAAGAAGGCGTACCGCAAGCTCGCCCGCGAGCTGCACCCGGACCACAACCCCGACGACCCGGCCGCGGAGGCCCGCTTCAAGGAGGTCGGGGAGGCGTACGCCGTCCTGTCCGATGCCGAGCAGCGCAAGCAGTACGACGCCATCCGGGCGATGGCCGGGGGTGGCGCACGGTTCGCGGCCGGCCCGGGCGGCGCGGGCGCGGCGGGCTTCGAGGACCTCTTCGGCGGCCTGTTCAGCGGCGGCGCGCCCGGCGGGCCCGGCCCTCGCGTCCGGTACCAGACGAGCGGCGGGGGCGGCGGCTTCGAGGACATCCTCGGCGGGCTGTTCGGCGGCGGCGCGGGCTTCCGCGGGTCCCGCGGCCCGCAGCGCGGCCAGGACATCGAGGCGTCGACGACGCTGCCGTTCCGGCACGCCGTCGACGGCTCGACGGTCACCCTGTCCGTCGAGGGGCGCCGCGTGACCGCGCGGATCCCGGCCGGCGTGCGCGACGGTCAGCGGATCCGCCTGCGCGGCAAGGGCCGCCCGGGTGAGAGCGGCGGCCCGGCGGGCGACCTCGTCATCGCCGTGCGCGTCGAGCCGCACCCCGTGTTCGCGCTCGACGGGCGCGACCTGCGGATCACCGTCCCGGTCACCTTCGCGGAGGCGGCGCTCGGGGCCGACGTGGACGTCCCGACGCTCGACGGCGCCACGGTGCGGGTGAAGGTGCCGGCGGGGACGCCGTCGGGCCGGACGCTGCGCGTCCGCGGGCGGGGCGTCAAGGGCGGCGGTGCGGAAGGGAGCCCCGACGGCGACCTGCTGGTCACCGTGCAGGTGGCGGTCCCGCAGCGGTTGTCGGCCAAGGCGCGCGACGCCGTCGTGGCGTTCGACGAGGCGACGAAGGACGGCGACGTGCGTGCGGACCTGCGGGCCAAGGCCGCGCAGTGAGCCCGGCCGGCGCGGGGAGGGAGATGCGGTGAGCGGCTACCGGCCGGGGCACCTGACCCCGGACACCCCCGTCTACGTCATCTCGGTCGCCGCCGAGCTCGCGGGCATGCACCCGCAGACGCTGCGGCAGTACGACCGGCTCGGGCTGGTGTCCCCCGGCCGCGCGCCGGGCCGCGGCCGCCGCTACTCGCTGCGGGACATCGCGACGCTGCGCGAGGTGCAGCGGCTCTCGCAGGAGGAGGGCATCAACCTCGCGGGCATCAAGCGGATCCTCGCGCTCGAGGACCGGGTGCGCCTGCTCGAGGCCCAGGTCGAGGCGCTGCGGGCCGCCGCCGAGCCCGGCCACCGGGTGTTCGCCGCCGGGCCGCAGGGCGACGTCGTCGCCGTCCCGCGCGGCCATCGTCCGGCGCGCGTCACGGGCTCGGGCGCCCTGGTGATCTGGCGCCCCCCGCGCCCCTGACGGGGAGCACCGGGGCCGCCGCGTCCCCACTGCCACCACGGCGCACGCATCGGCAACGGCGACGGCCACGGCGACGGCCACGGCACCTGCCGCGGCACCGGCCCGCACACCGAAGCAGCCCCGCGACGAGCGTCACGGGGCTAGCGTGGCGGCGTCGAAAGGGTCCGCCGTGACTGCCGCCTCCCCTGCACCCGCCGCCACCCCCACCCCCGCCGGGCCGTCATCGAAGGCCGGCCGGAAGGCCTCGAAGCGTCCCTCGCCTGCCGCCCGGCGGTTCGGCTACGTCGTCGCGGCCGCGGTGAACGTGGCCCTGTGGGTCGTCATCCACGTGTGGCCGGGCTGGCAGGAGGCGTCCTTCCTCACCTCGGCGACCGAGGACGTGCTGCCGTGGGTCGACGCCCAGCTCGGCGTCAGCGTCGTGGTCAACGCGATCTGGCTCCTGCTCGACCCGCGCTGGCTCCGCGCGCTCGGTGAGGCGCTCACCGCGGCGCTCGGCGTCGCCGCCCTGGCCCGCATCCTGGCGGTCTTCCCGTTCATCTTCGACGACGACGGCGTCCCCTGGGAGCAGTGGCTCCGCGTCGCCCTGGTCGTGGCGCTGGTCGGTGCGGCCATCGGCGTGCTCGCGAACCTCGTCGCGTTCGTCAAGGCCCTGCGCGACCCCGACGACGTCGCCCGCCCCTGACGGCGACCCGTCCCTGACATGCCAGGAGCGCGGCCCTCGGAAGGACCGCGCTCCTGATCGGCAGGGGGATGCTGAAACCGTGAGGCGCCTACCGGCGCAGGTGCTGCAGGAGGTCCACGGCGGAGTCGTGGGTCTCGGGCAGCGGCTCGATCCAGATGCGCGGCGGGGTGCGCACGAGGTCGGTGATGTGCAGCGCCTCGGCGTGCTCGTTCACCTGGTCGCGCATCCGTCGCACGGTCTCGCCGAGGTCGTAGTCGCGCGCGACGAGCACGGCGAACGCGCCGCCGCCGAGCGCGGCCATCGGGTGGCCGGGCGCGAGCGCGGCGGTGAGCGCACGGCCCATCGCGGCCGACCGGGCCATCCGGCGCCAGGGGGCGATCTCGCCCGCCGCGACGTCGACGATGACCAGGCAGTGCGTCACGAAGGCGTGGTGCGCGTGCTTGCGCGCGGCACCGTAGGTCTCGCCGAGGCGGACGGCGAGGTACTCGAGGGTCGGCAGCCCGGACTCCGGGTCGATGCAGGAGGTCTGCACGGGCGAGGCCTCGAGCGCGCTGGCCCAGCCCTCGCACAGGGACCGGACGACCTCGAGGCTCGGGTCACGCCCGACCAGCCGGTACAGCACGCCGACGTCGTCGAGGGTCTCGGCGATGCCGACGCCTGCGGCGCCACGGACCTGACCGAGGCGGTAGGCGGCAGCGGCAGGAGACGAGCCGGCAGCCAGCGCCTCGGTCAGGGCGTCGACGGCGGGGTGGTACCAGTCGCCAGGGCGCAGCCACACCGTCTCGACGGACTCCGTGCGCCACTGCTCGCGGAGCACAGCGGCCCACGCGTCGCGGATCTGCTCGGTGGCGGTCACGTCTGATGAGAGGGCCCCGGGCCGGGACTATGACGCGGTTCTGGCGACCGGATTGCGGTCGGAGGGCTCAGGTTGGCCCGATGTGGGGTGAGTTGCCCACTCGATCGGGTGACAAACCGAACCGTTTGGTCGCTGTCCTGGGCTTCAGCGGCATGAGAACCTTTCCGATGGATTGGTGTACCCATCGCCGCCCGCGCGCGCCGGACGGTAGGAGGTGAGCCGTTGAGCATCAGCAGCAGCTGGGACCTCGCCAGCGATGCCGAGCTCATCACGGCCGTCCGCAGCGGCGAGGCGGCCGCCTTCGGCGTGCTCTACGAGCGTCACGCCTCCGCCGCACGCGCCGTCGCCGCCCAGTACTCCAACTCCTCCGCCGACGCCGACGACGCCGTCTCCGACGCCTTCCACCGCGTCTTCAGCACCATCCAGGGCGGGGCCGGTCCCGACGTCGCCTTCCGCGCCTACCTGTTCACCGTGGTCCGCCGCGTCGCGATGGGGCGCGTGCAGAGCGACCGTCGCGTGCAGACCACCGACGACGTCGAGACCTTCGAGGCCGCGTTCGGCCCCGGTGAGGCGACCGAGGACCCGACGTTCGCAGGCTTCGAGCGCGGCGTCGTCTCGCGCGCGTACAAGTCGCTGCCCGAGCGGTGGCAGGCCGTCCTCTGGTACACGGAGGTCGAGCGGCTGTCGCCGGTCGAGATCGCGCCCGTCCTGGGCCTGACCGCGAACGGCGTGGCGGCCCTGGCGTACCGGGCGCGCGAGGGCCTGCGCCAGGCGTACCTCCAGCAGCACCTGGCCTCCCCGACGAGCGAGGCCTGCACGATCGTCAACGGCAAGCTCGGCGCCTACGTGCGCGGCGGCCTGGCCAAGCGCGAGACCGCGCTGGTGGAGTCGCACCTCGAGGAGTGCGGCGACTGCCGTGCGCTCGTCCTCGAGCTCGGCGACGTGAACCACGGCATGCGCGCGATCATCGCCCCGTTGGTACTCGGCGGCATCGCGGTGTCGGTGCTGCAGGGGGTGGGCTTCGGCGGTGCTGCGGGCGCGATCACCGCGGCCGGCCTGGGCGCCGGCGGCGCGGGTGCCGGCGCCGGTGCGGGCGTCGGCACGGGCGGCGGCGTGAGCGTCGGCGCGGGGGGTGTTGGTGCC
>JAEZZV010000151.1 GCA_023418375.1 Actinomycetes bacterium
ACGATGCCCTGCTCGCGCAGCCAGGTGGGCCGGCCGACGAGCACGCGCCGCGCCAGCTCGACGCCCACGTGCGCGGGCCGGACAAGGGCGACGACGCCGCGCCCGGCGACGTTCTCGAACTCGGTGACGTCGAGCTCGACGGGGTCGGCGCCGTCGGCGGCCGCCCCCGCCGCGGCGATGGCCTGGGCGATCGGGTGCTCCGAGCGGGCCTCGACGGCGCCGGCGTAGGTGAGCACCTCGTCGGCCGCGAGGTCGTCCGCAGCCAGGACGTCGACCACGCGCATCCGGCCCTCGGTCACTGTGCCGGTCTTGTCGAGCACGACGGTGTCGACGCGGCGCGTGGACTCGAGGATCTCCGGGCCCTTGATGAGGATGCCGAGCTGGGCGCCGCGGCCGGTGCCGACGAGCAGCGCCGTCGGCGTGGCCAGGCCGAGCGCGCACGGGCAGGCGATGATCAGCACGGCGACGCCCGCGGTGAAGGCGGCCTGGAGCCCGCCGCCGGTCGCGACCCACACACCGAACGTCGCGAGCGCGATCACGATGACGACCGGCACGAACACCGCCGAGATCCGGTCCGCGAGCCGCTGCACGGGCGCCTTGCCGGTCTGCGCCTGCGTCACGAGCCGGCCGATCTGGGCCAGCATCGTCTCCTCGCCGACCCGCTCCGCGCGCACCACGAGGTACCCCGACGTGTTCACGGTCGCGCCGGTGACCTGCGAGCCCGGCCCGACGTCGACCGGCACCGGCTCGCCGGTGAGCAGCGAGGTGTCCAGGGCGGACGTGCCCTCGAGCACGACGCCGTCGGTCGCGACCTTCTCCCCCGGTCGGACGGCGAACACGTCCCCCACCCGCAGCGACGCGACGGGGACGCGGCGCTCGGTGCGGCGACCGGCGTCGTCGGTCTCCAGCAGCGCGACGTCGGTCGCGCCCAGGGCGAGGAGGCTGCGCAGCGCGTCGCCCGCGCGTCGGCGGGAGCGGTGCTCGGCGTAGCGGCCGGCGAGCAGGAACGTCGTGACGACCGCCGCGACCTCGAAGTACAGCTCGGGGGTCTCCATGCCGGCCATCGCGGCGCGCGGGACGAGCGTGGGCTCCATCCGCATGCCGATCTCGCCCGCGCCGCCGAGCAGGACCGCCCACAGCGACCACGCGCTCGCGGCGATCACGCCGAGCGAGACCAGCGTGTCCATCGTCGACGAGCCGTGCCGGGCGGCGCGCGCCGCGGCCCGGTGGAACGGCCAGGCCGCCCACGTGACGACCGGCAGCGCCAGGGCGGTGACCACCCACTGCCACGCGTCGAACTGCAGCGCCGGGATCATCGACAGCAGCAGGACGGGGACGGTGAGGATCGCGGCGCCGACGAGGCGTCGGCGCAGGTCGGCCCCGCGGTCGGGGACCGGCGCGGACGTGTCCTCGCCCTCGACCATCTCGTGCCCCGGCGCCATGGTGTGGCCGGAGAGGGCGTGCTCGACGTCGTCGTGACCGTCGTGGCCGTGCTTGACGGCCCGCGAGTCGCGCATGACCGTCGCCCCGTAGCCGGCGGCCTCGACCGCCTTCACGATCTCGGCGGCGTCGACGTCGTCGGTCAGCTCCACCCGCGCGGTCTCCGTGGCGAGGTTCACCAGGGCGGAGGCGCCGGGCACCTTGCTGATCTTCTTCTCGACGCGCGCCACGCACGACGCGCACGTCATGCCGCTCACGGCGAGGTCGAGGATGCCGACGACGGCGGTCGCGTCGGGGAGCCCGGCGGTTGCCGAGGTGTCGGGGGTGCGAGTGGTCTGGTCGGTCATGACGTCACGTCCTGTGCGCTGTCGGGTGCGCGGGGTGGATGCGCTGAGCGGTGCGCCCCGGGTCGGGGCGGTGGGTCAGATGAGCGAGCGCGGCGGGGCGATCGTGTAGCCCGCCTCGTCGATGGCCGCGGCGATCGCGTCGTCGGAGACGGGCTCGGCGGCGGTGATGGTCACGGTGGACGTGCCGCCGTTGACCAGGTCGACGGCGACGTCGGTCACGCCGGGGATCGCCGAGACCTCCTCGGTGACGGCCTTGACGCAGTGGCCGCAGGTCATGCCCTGGACGGCGACGGTCTGGGTGCTCATGGGTGCTCCTCGGTGCGGTGGTGGGTGGGTGGTCGAGCGGGAGTCAGCTGCGGACGAGGCGGGCGATGGCGTCGGCCGCCTCGCGGACCTTGGCGTCCCCGGCCTCGTGCGACTCGCGCGCGGCGTCGACGACGCAGTGGCCGAGGTGGTCCTCCATGAGGCCCAGGCTCACCGCCTGGAGCGCCTTCGTGACGGCCGAGACCTGGGTCAGGATGTCGATGCAGTACGTGTCCTCGTCGACCATGCGCGCGATGCCGCGGACCTGCCCCTCGATCCGACGCAGCCGCTTGCGGTAGTCGTCCTTGCTGCCGCTGTAGCCGGCCATCGTGCCTCCCGTCCCGTGCTGCTCGCGGGAACACCATACCCCGGTAGGGTATTCCCGCAAGGGACCGAGGTCCTTCTTCCACGTTGATCTGGGGCAAGAAGGCCGTGCAAAAGGAGAGGCGTCAGCGCTGCGGTCCGCTCGCGCGACGCAGACGTCGCGCCGGATGCCGGATCGACCTACGGGCGGCACGGCAGCGGTCCGCCGCTGTCGCGGGAGGGCGGGCCGTGCTGTGATCGTGGGACCGGGAGGTGGGCCACGTGACCAGCGCGGACGGCGGGGCCGGGACGACGGGCGTCCCGGCCGAGGTGCTCGCCGCGCTCGCGGCCCGGGAGGCGGAGACACGCGAGCGGGCCGAGGGGCTCGCCGACCAGCTGCGGGGTCTCGTCGAGGCGGCGGCGGGGTCCAACGCGGACGACGAGCACGACCCCGAGGGCGCCACGCTCGCCTTCGAGCGCCAGCAGGTCGCGGCGCTGCTGCGGCAGGCGGTGGACGAGCTCGCGGG
>JAEZZV010000212.1 GCA_023418375.1 Actinomycetes bacterium
GTGCTCCACCTGCAGCCGGCCGATGTGGTCCTGCGCCCTGCCCAGCCCCGCCGCACCCGCGGCCGAGGCGTCGGGCGCGTCGTCGCCGGCCGCGGCGACGCCCTGGATCCCGGCCTGCCGCATGGCCCGCAGGTCGGCCTCCCCGAAGGCCGCGAAGCCCACGACGGTGCGCGGCTGCACGGCGCGCCACAGGTTCCCCAGCGGGCGGCTGCCGCGCGCGTGATGCACCAGCATCGACAGGCCCCGCTCCGCGAGCGCGTCCGCCAAGATCTCCAGCAGGTCGTCAAGCACGGGTCCGATCGGCCAGTCCGGCAGCACGGCCAGCACGAGGTCGCTGCGGCCGGCCCGGAGCGTGCGCGCGGCCGCGGACGGGGCGTAGCCGAGCTCGGCCGCCGCCTCCAGCACCCGGCGCCGGGTGGCCTCGGAGATCGTCACGCCGGGGGTGTCGTTGAGGACGTAGCTGACCGTCGTCCGGGAGACCCCGCTCGCCCGCGCGACGTCGGCGCTGGTGACAGCCACGTACCCTCCCGTCCGGTCCTGGCGCCACCCTAGTGAGGCCATGCGGGCGCAGGGGCCGCGATCACCGTCCGGGATCGGCGTCCGTCTCGGCCTCCTGCGCACGCAGCGCCTGCTCCAGGTCGCGCACGGCCGCCCGCAGCGCGGCCTCGGCGTCGATGCCCGCGTTCTGCGCCTCGAGCGCGAGCGCGAGCAGGCGCCGACCGAGCGCGTCGGCGTCGGCCGATCCGGTCACCTGCCCGGCCGCGGCCGGCGGGTCCACCACGGACGCGGCCACCTCCTCCACCGGCAAGCCGGCCCGGCGCGCGCGACCCGCGACCTTCTCGGCCCGGGCGAGCGCGGGCATCCCCCGCGGGATGCCGTCGAGGGCCGAGGCACGCCTCTTCTCGGCCTTCTTGATGGCCTCCCAGTTGCGGTGCACCTCCTCGGCCCCCGAGACGACGACGTCGCCGAACACGTGCGGGTGCCGGGCGCGCAGCTTCGCGGCGACACCGGCCGCGACCTCGTCGATCCCGAACGGCTCGGTCGGGTGCTCCTGCGCGACGCGCGCGTGGAAGACCACCTGGAGCAGCAGGTCGCCGAGCTCCTCGCGCAGCGCGGCGCGGTCGCCGTCCTCAACGGCCTCGACCACCTCGAAGACCTCCTCGACCGCGTACGGCAGGAGGGAGGCGTGCGTCTGCTCCGCGTCCCACGGGCAGCCCCCGGGCGAGCGGAGGCGGTCCATCACCGCGACGAGGTCGGCCAGCGCGGGCGCGCCGGGCGGCGTCGGGCGCGGCTCGGCGCTCACCGGGCGGCGGCCTGCTGGTCGTCCGGGCTCACGAGCCAGTCCAGGTCCAGGGGCACGATCCCGCCCGTGGCGGGGTCGTACTCGCCGTAGCGGGGGCTCACCGTGATGTCGAGGTCGGCGAGGACCTCCTCGTACTGGTCGGTGACCGCCGCGCCGTCGGGCAGCTGCGCGAGGTCCTGGCCGAGGAGCTCCATGCGCGCGATCGTCAGCGAGCCCTCGCTCCACTCGGCCGTGTCCGCCTCGAGGTTCGTGGCGAGCGAGTCGAGGAAGGTCGCGGCCCGCTCGTCGGACACCTCGAGGTCGTTGCGCTCGCCCAGCTCCAGCCCGGCGGTCGCCCGGACGACCGACGACAGCACCGAGCCGCGCGAGCTGTCCGCCAGGAGCGGGCCGAGCTCGGCGACGACGCGGTCGAGGTCGGCCTCGGTGATCGTCCGGCCCTCGACCTGGGCCACCACGTCCGGTCCCGTGGAGCACCCGGCGAGCGCCGCGACGGTGGCGAGCGCGCCGATGACGGCGGCGGTCCTGCGAGCCCTCACGCGGATCCTCCTTGGAGCTGGTCGGCGGCGCCCATCGTAGGCGACGCGTCCGTGGGTCAGGCGCCGGCGCCCTGGGTGCCCGCCCCGGCCGACGTGAACGCGGCCGGCGCCAGGACGGTGGCGATGAGGTCGCGCGCCCAGTCGAGCACCTCGTGGCCCGACAGCGGGCGCCCGCCGATCCGCGCCGTCGTCGGGAAGGGCACGAGGATCGTGCGGATCGCCGGCTTGAGCACCGTTCCGGGGTAGAGCCGCTTGAGCCGCAGCGTGGCGGACTCCGCCAGCTCCACCGGAGCGAAGCGCACGTACTGCCCCTGCGTGGTCACGTCGGTGAGACCGGCAGCGCGGGCGACGTTGCGGAAGTCCGCGACGGCGAGGAGGTTCTCCACCGCCTCCGGCAGCGCGCCGTACCGGTCGACGAGCTCAGCGCGGACCTCGTCGAGCGCCGCGGTGGTCGCCGCGTCGGCGATCTTCCGGTAGGCCTCCAGCCGCAGGCGCTCGTGCGTGATCCATTCGTGCGGCACGTGGGCGTCCACGGGGAGCTCGATGGTCACGTCGGCCGGCCGCTCCTCGGCCTCGCCGCGGAAGGTCGCGACGGCGTCGGCCACCATGCGCACGTACAGGTCGAAGCCCACGCCCGCGATGTGCCCGGACTGCTCGCCGCCCAGCAGGTTGCCCGCGCCGCGGATCTCCAGGTCCTTGAGCGCGATCTGCATGCCCGCCCCGAGGTCGGTGTTCGCGGCCATCGTCGCGAGGCGGTCGTGCGCCGTCTCCGTCAGCGGCCGGTCCGGCGGGTACATGAAGTAGGCGTACGCGCGCTCGCGGCCGCGTCCCACACGGCCCCGCAGCTGGTGCAGCTGGGACAGGCCCAGCAGGTCCGCGCGCTCGAGGATGAGCGTGTTCGCGTTCGAGATGTCCAGGCCCGTCTCGACGATGGTCGTGCAGACCAGCACGTCGAACCGCTTCTCCCAGAAGTCGACGATGACCTGCTCGAGCTGGTGCTCCCCCATCTGCCCGTGCGCGATCGCGACCCGCGCCTCGGGCACCAGCTCCTGCAGCCGCGCGGCGGCCCGTCCGATCGAGCTGACCTTGTTGTGCACGTAGAAGACCTGGCCCTCGCGCAGCAGCTCGCGCCGGATGGCCGCGACCACCTGCTTCTCGTCGTACGCGCCGACGAACGTGAGCACCGGGTGCCGCTCCTCGGGCGGGGTGGCCAGCGTCGACATCTCGCGGATGCCGGTCACCGCCATCTCGAGCGTGCGGGGGATCGGGGTGGCGCTCATCGCGAGGACGTCCACGTCCGTGCGCAGCTGCTTGAGCGTCTCCTTGTGCTCGACGCCGAACCGCTGCTCCTCGTCGATGACTACCAGGCCGAGGTCCTTGAAGTGGATGCTCCCCGTGATGAGCCGGTGCGTACCGATGACGACGTCCACGGATCCGTCGGCGAGCCCGTCGATCACCGCCTTGGCCTCGGCGTCGGTCTGGAACCGGGACAAGGCCTTCACCGTCACGGGGAAGGGCGCGTAGCGCTCGGCGAACGTGTCGTAGTGCTGCTGGACGAGGAGCGTCGTCGGGACGAGGACGGCGACCTGCTTGCCGTCCTGCACCGCCTTGAACGCGGCCCGCACGGCGATCTCGGTCTTGCCGTAGCCGACGTCGCCGCAGATCAGGCGGTCCATCGGGTAGGGCTTGGCCATGTCGGCCTTGACCTCCTCGATGGTGGCGAGCTGATCGGGCGTCTCGACGTAGGCGAACGCGTCCTCGAGCTCGGCCTGCCACGGCGTGTCAGGGCCGAAGGCGTGCCCGGGCGTCGCCATCCGCGCCGAGTACAGCCGGATGAGCTCGGCGGCGATCTCCTTGACCGCCTTGCGCGCCCGGCCCTTGGTCTTGGCCCAGTCGGAGCCGCCCATCTTGTTCAGGGCGGGCGCCTCGCCGCCCACGTACTTGGTGACCTGGTCGAGCTGGTCGGTGGGCACGTAGAGCCGGTCGCCGGGCTGGCCGCGCTTGGAGCTCGCGTACTCGATGACGAGGTACTCGCGCGTCCCGGCCGCCGGGCCGGCCTTGATGGTGCGCGCGGTGAGCTCCACGAAGCGCCCGACGCCGTGCTGCTCGTGCACCACGTAGTCGCCGGGGCGCAGCTGGAGCGGGTCGACGACGTTGCGCCGCCGGGCGGGCAGGGCACGCATGTCGCGCGTCGAGGCGCCCGGCCGACCGGTGAGGTCGATCTCGGTGATGAGCGCGAGGCCGAGCCCCTCGTGCGCGAACCCCCGCCCGACAGGGGCCGGGACCACGTGCACGACGCCGGGCTCGGGCAGCTCCGCGACGTCGGCCACCTTGCGCGCGGGCACGTCCATCGCGGTGAGCTGCTCGACCATGCGCTGGGCCGGACCGGCGCCGTCGGTGGCGAGCACCAGACGCCAGCCGTCGCGCTGGTGGGTGCGCAGGTCCGCGACGGCGGCGGGCACGTCGCCGTGGTAGGCGCGCACCTCGCGCCCCGCGACGACGAGCGGGGCGTCGTCGCCGTCGCCGCCGTCGCCGCCGTCGCCGCCGGTGACCTCGAGCGCGAAGGCGGACAGGGACCACCAGCCGAGATCGCGCGCGAGGGCGAGCTCGCGGGTGGCGCCGTACTCGGCGAAGGACGCCTGCGAGAGGTCGATGGGCGTCCGTCCGCCGGCGGCCGCCGCGGTCCAGGCGGCCTCGAGGAACTCCTGCGTGGTGGCGGCGAGGTCGTGCGCGCGGCGCCGGACGCGCTCGGGCTCCGCGACGACGACGAGCGAGCGCTCCGGCAGCAGGTCCAGCACGGGGACCATCCGGTCCACGAGCGCCGGGGCGAGCGACTCCATGCCCTCCACCGCGATGCCCGCCGCGAGCTTCTCGAGCATCTCGGCGGCGCCCGGCAGGCGCTCGACCAGGTCGCGGGCGCGGTCCCGCACGGCGTCGGTCAGGAGGATCTCGCGGCACGGCGGGGCCCACAGGCCGTCGGGCGCCTCGGCCAGGCTGCGCTGGTCGGCGACGGCGAACCAGCGGATCTCCTCCACGGTGTCGCCCCACAGCTCGACCCGCAGGGGGTGCTCCTGCGTCGGCGGGAAGACGTCCAGGATGCCGCCGCGCACGGCGAAGTCGCCGCGGCGCTCGACCATGTCCACGCGGGAGTAGGCGGCCCCGACCAGGCGCTCGGCGAGGTCCTCGAGGTCGACCCGGTCGCCCTTCGCCACCGACACGGGCGCCAGCTCGCCCAGGCCGGCGACCACGGGCTGCAGCAGCGCGCGCACCGGCACGACGAGCACCTGCACCGGGCCGGCGCCGTGCCGCCCGGGCTCGGGGTGCGCGAGCCGGCGGAACACCGCCAGCCGGCGGGCCACGGTGTCGCTGCGGGGCGACAGGCGCTCGTGCGGCAGGGTCTCCCACGCGGGGAGGACGGCGACCGCGTCGTCGGGCAGGTAGCAGCGCAGGGCGGTCGCCAGGTCGTCGGCCTCCCGGCCGGTGGCCGTGACGACGACGAGCGTCCGCGGCCCCAGCTGCCCCGCGCCGTCGTCGTCGGCGGCGGTCGGCGGCGTGAGCGCACGCGCCGTCGCGGCGAGCAGGGGCGGTCG
>JAEZZV010000251.1 GCA_023418375.1 Actinomycetes bacterium
TCCCCGTCCTCGCCGCGGCCGCCGTGGCCGTGGTCGTGGGCTGGCGGACGCCCGGGCCGCCGCTCGCCCGGCCGACCGCAACCGTGGGGCCCGCGTGAGCGAGGCCGCCACCTGGGCCGCCGTGCTCACCGCGAGTGCGGTCTGCTTCGCCACCAAGTACCTCGGCCACCGGGTGCCGGAGCACTGGCTCGCCCACCCGCGCGTCGCACGCATCGCAGCCCTGGTGACCGCGGCTCTCCTGGCTGCGCTCGTCGCCGTGCAGACCTGCACGCGCGGGCAGGCTCTCGTGGTCGACGCACGGCTCGCCGCCCTCGGCGTCGCCGCGGTGGCGCTCGCGCTGCGTGCGCCGTTCATCGTCGTCGTCGTGCTCGCGGCCGCGGTCGCGGCGGCGCTGCGCGCCGTCACCGGCCTGTAGCGTGCCCGGGTGGGCCTCTTCCGCGACACCGCCGACGTCTCCGTCCGTCCCGCCGTGCCCGGCGACGACGCTGCGATCACGCGCATCCAGCTGCGGGCGTGGCGGCTGTCCCACGCGCGCGCCCTGGGCGAGGAGGTCCTGGAGAGCCTCGACGCCGCCGCCGTCCGGCAGCAGTGGGCAGGGGCCGTCGAGGCGCCCCCGTCGCCCGCGCACCGGGTGCTGGTCGCCTGCGACGGGCCGCGCGTCGTCGGGTTCGCCGCCACGGCCCCGGGCGACGGCGGCGACACCGAGGTCCTCGCGCTCGAGGTCGACCCGGACCACCAGAAGGGCGGGCACGGGTCCCGCCTGCTCGCCGCGTGCGTCGACCTGGCCCGCGAGGACGGCGCCACCTCGGTGAGCACCTGGGTGCTCGACGACGACCCCGCCCGGGAGCAGTTCCTCGCCGGCTCCGGCCTCGGGCCCGACGGCACCGAGCGTCCCCTCACGGCCGCCGGCGGTCTCGTCGAGCGCCGCTGGGTCGCCGAGATCTAGCGAATCGACCTCGCTGCGCGGCGTAGGTTCGCGGCGGTGCGCAGCGCCGCGCGGGCGCGCCGACGGTCGCGGGCGGCGTCGTAGGCGAAGGCCAGGCGGAACCACGCGCGCCAGTCGTCCGGCGCGGCCTCGACGGCTTCACGTACCGGATCGAACGCGGCGTCGGCCGCCGCCCGGTCGACGCGACCGCTCGGACGCCGCGGCAGGTCGTCGACCGGGAGGTCCCCGGTGGCCGCGAGCTCGTCGGCCATCCGCTGCACCTGGATCGCCAGCCACCACTCCCGGCCCAGCAGCCAGAGCGTGAGCAGCGGCAGGACGAGGACCGCGATCCCCATGCCGGCCGCCACGGGCTCGCCCGTCGCCACGAGGGCGATCCCGGCCCGGCCCGCGACGACCGCGTACAGCACCAGGAGGACGGTGAGGACGACGGCGACGCCGATGGCGGCCCGGCGGCCACCGAGCCTGCGGGGGCCGCTCACGCGAGGTCGAGGTAGTGCTCGAGACCGACGGTCAGGCCGGGCCGCTGCCCGACCTGGCGCGTGGCGAGCAGCACGCCCGGCATGAACGACGTCCGGTCCAGCGAGTCGTGGCGGATCGTCAGGAGCTCCCCCGGGTTGCCCAGGAGGACCTCCTGGTGCGCGACGAGCCCGCGCAACCGCAGCGCGTGCACGTGGACGCCGTCGACGACCGCACCGCGCGCCCCGTCGAGGGCGACCTCGGTGGCGTCGGGCGAGGCGCCGACGTCGGCCGCCCGTCGCGCGGCGGCGATCCCCGCCGCCGTGTGCCGGGCCGTGCCGCTCGGGGCGTCGACCTTGTCCGGGTGGTGCAGCTCGACAACCTCGACGGACTCGAACCAGCGTGCCGCACGGGCGGCGAACGCCATGGTCAGGACGGCACCCAGCGCGAAGTTGGGCGCGACGAGCACGCCGACGTGCGGCACCTGCGTCAGGTGCTCGCCCACGCGCTGCAGGGCGTCCTCCCCCCACCCGCTCGTGCCGACCACGACGTGCACGCCCAGCTCCACGAGGGCATGGACGTTCGCCTCCGTGACGTCCGGCTGCGTGAAGTCGACGGCGACCCGGGCACCGGCGGCGCGGACCTGCTCCAGGTCGTCCCCCGAGTCCAGGGCTGCGACGAGGTCCAGGTCCGGCGCGGCCTCGACGGCGGCGACGACCGTGCGGCCCATCCGGCCCGCGGCGCCCAGGACGGCGACAGGGATCCCACTCACGGGCGCCACAGTAGCGGCCGGCGGGTCAGTCCTCGTCGGCGAAGGGACCGACGCGGACGATCGACCGCGGCTGCGCGGCCAGCTCCGCGGCGAGGACGCGCACGTCGGCGGCGGTGACGGCCTGGATGCGGGCGAGCGACTCGGCCTGGCTGAGCAGCTCACCGTGCACGAGCTCGGCCTTGCCGAGGCGGGTCATCCGCGAGCCGGTGTCCTCGAGGCCGAGGACCAGGCCTCCCGACAGCTGCCCGACGGCCCGCTCCCGCTCGGCGGGCGTGATGCCGTCGGTGGCGAACCGGGCCCACTCGCTGTCGAGCAGCGCGACGACCTCGTCGACCTTCGACGGGGCGCACCCCGCGTACAGCCCCAGTACGCCCGCGTCGGCATGGCCGGAGGAGAACGCGTAGACCGAGTACGCCAGGCCGCGCTTCTCGCGGATCTCCTGGAACAGGCGGGAGGACATGCCCCCGCCCAGCACCGTGGTGAGAACCGACAGGGCGAACCGGCGGTCGTCGCTCGACGCGAGCGACGGGCCACCGAGGATGACGTTGGCCTGCTCGGTGGCGCGGTGCACGACGAGCTCGGTGGCCACCGCGTCGATGGCCGCCGGCGCGGTGTCGCGGCGGCCGGCGGGCCGCGCGTCGGGCGCGAGCTCCCAGCCGCCGGCACGTACCGCGGCCAGCACCTGCGCGCACAGGGCGTCGTGGTCCACGCCACCGGCCGCGGTCACGACGAGCGTGGACGGCACGTAGTGCTCCACGTAGTGGTCGCGCACGGCCGCGCGTGGCACGGCTCTGATCGTCGCGGGCGTCCCGCCGATGGGCCGGCCGAGCGGGTGGTCGCCCAGCACGGCGGCGGCGAACTGCTCGTGCGCGACGTCCGACGGGTCGTCGTCGTTCATCGCGAGCTCTTCGAGGATGACCCCGCGCTCGACCTCGAGCTCGCCCTCGTCCAGCAGCGCCGAGGTGACCATGTCCAGGATCACGTCGACGGCCATCGGCACGTCGGTGTCGCGCACCCGGGCGTAGTAGCAGGTGTGCTCCTTGCCGGTGGCCGCGTTCGCCTCCCCGCCGACGGCGTCGAACGCCTCGGCGATGTCCATGGCCGTGCGGCGCGGGGTGCCCTTGAAGAGCAGGTGCTCGAGGAAGTGCGTCGAGCCGTGGTGACCGTCGCGCTCGTCCCGCGAGCCCACCCCGACCCAGGCGCCCACGGTCGCCGACCGGAGCCCGGGCATGTGCTCGGTCAGCACCCTGATCCCGCCGGGCAGGACGGAACGGCGCACGAGTGCGCCGCCGTCCTGCTCGGCGGTGAGCTCGGCGTCCGGGTCACCCGGGGCGACGAGCGGCAGGACCAGGGGCATCAGGCGTCGGCGTCGCTCGGCTCGGCGGCGTCCGCCGCGGCCTCGCCCGCCTCGGCGGCCTTCTCCTCCTCGACGACGGCGTGCAGCGAGAGCTTGCCGCGCGGGTCGATCTCGGCGATCTCGACCTGGACCTTCTGGCCCACGGCGAGCACGTCCTCGACGTTCTCGACCCGCTTGCCACCGACGAGACGGCGGATCTGCGAGATGTGCAGGAGGCCGTCCTTGCCGGGGGTGAGCGAGACGAAGGCGCCGAACGTGGTGGTCTTCACGACGGTGCCGACGTACCGCTCGCCCACCTCGGGCATCTGCGGGTTGGCGATCGCGTTGACCATCGCGCGGGCGGCCTCGGCCGACGGACCGTCGACGGCGCCGATGTAGACCGTGCCGTCGTCCTCGATCGTGATGTCGGCGCCGGTCTCGTCCTGGATCTGGTTGATCATCTTGCCCTTCGGGCCGATGACCTCGCCGATCTTGTCGACCGGGACCTTGACGGTGATGATCCGCGGCGCGTACGGCGACATCTCGTCCGGGCCGTCGATGGCCTCGGCCATGACGTCGAGGATGTGCAGACGCGCCTCCTTGGCCTGCGTCAGCGCGCCGGCCAGCACGTCGGCGGGGATGCCGTCGAGCTTCGTGTCGAGCTGGATCGCCGTGACGAAGTCCTTGGTGCCGGCGACCTTGAAGTCCATGTCGCCGAACGCGTCCTCGGCGCCGAGGATGTCGGTCAGCGCGGCGTAGCGCGTCTGGCCGTCGACCTCGTCGGACACCAGGCCCATCGCGATGCCGGCGACCGGCGCGCGCAGCGGCACGCCGGCGTTGAGCAGCGAGAGGGTCGAGGCGCAGACCGAGCCCATGGACGTCGAGCCGTTGGACCCCAGCGCCTCGGAGACCTGGCGGATCGCGTAGGGGAACTCCTCGCGGCTCGGCAGGACGGGGATCAGGGCGCGCTCGGCGAGGGCGCCGTGGCCGATCTCGCGACGCTTCGGGGAACCGACGCGGCCGGTCTCACCGGTCGAGTACGGCGGGAAGTTGTAGTTGTGCATGTAGCGCTTGCGCGTCTCCGGGGAGAGCGTGTCGAGCATCTGCTCCATGCGCAGCATGTTCAGCGTGGTGACGCCCATGATCTGGGTCTCGCCGCGCTCGAACAGGGCCGAACCGTGCGTCCGGGCCAGGATGTCCACCTCGGCCGACAGGCTGCGGATGTCCCGCAGGCCGCGGCCGTCGATCCTGAACCCGTCGGTGAGGATGCGACGCCGGATGACCTTCTTGGTCACCGAGCGGACGGCCGCCGAGATCTCCTTCTCGCGGCCCTCGAACTGCTCGGCGAGCTCGGCGCGGACCTCGTCCTTGATCTCGTCGAGACGGCTCTCGCGCGTCTGCTTGTCGGCGATCGACAGGGCGTCGGACAGGCGGCCCTCGGCCACGCGCTCCACGACCTCGTAGACGTCGGCCTGGTAGTCCGGGAACAGCGGGAACTCCCGCGTCTCCTTGGCGGCCTTCGCGGCCAGGGCGGCCTGCGCCTCGCACAGCACGCGGATGAACGGCTTGGCGGCCTCGAGGCCCGCGGCCACGACCTCCTCCGACGGCGCGGTCGCACCCTCGGAGATGAGGTTCCAGGCACCCTCGGGCGCCTCGGCCTCGATCATCGCGATGGCGACGTCGTCACCGACGACGCGGCCGGCGACCACCATGTCGAACGTGGCGCGGGCGCGCTCCTCGTACCGCGGGAACGCGACCCACTGGCCCTCGATGAGGGCGATACGCACGCCGGCGACCGGGCCGGAGAACGGCAGGCCGGAGATCTGGGTGGAGATCGACGCCGCGTTGATGGCGAGGACGTCGTACGCATCCTCCGGGTGCAGCGAGAGGACCGTGATGACGACCTGGACCTCGTTGCGCAGGCCCTTGACGAACAGGGGCCGCAGCGGGCGGTCGATGAGGCGGCACGCGAGGATCGCCTCGGTGGACGGACGCCCCTCACGGCGGAAGAACGAGCCGGGGATCTTGCCGACGGCGTACTGCCGCTCCTCGACGTCCACGGTCAGGGGGAAGAAGTCGAACTGGTCACGCGGCGACTTGCCTGCCGTCGTGGTCGACAGCAGCGTGGTGTCGCTGTCGAGGTAGGCGACGACGGCGCCGGCGGCCTGCTTGGCCAGGCGGCCCGTCTCGAAGCGGACGGTGCGGGTGCCGAAGCGACCGTTGTCGATGACGGCCTCGGCGAACTGGATCTCGGGTCCCTCCACGGGATGCCCTCCTTCGGGAGAAGGCCCGGGCGCGCGGCGGTCTTCGATCGAGGTCCGCGGACCGGTCGGCGAAGCCTGTCGTTCCGCGAGCCACTACCGAGGACCGGACGTCGGCCGGGGAGTGGTCTGGATGGAGTTGTAGGGCGCGCCGGTCAGCCGGCGCCTGACACCGAGCCAGCCCCGCCCCCCCCGGGCGGGGGCTGGCGCGGGACGTTCAGCGGCGCAGGCCGAGGCGCTCGATGAGGCTCCGGTAGCGCTCGATGTCGACCTTCTGCAGGTAGCCGAGGAGGCGACGCCGCTGGCCGACGAGGAGGAGCAGACCACGACGGCTGTGGTGGTCGTGCTTGTGCTCCTTGAGGTGCTCGGTCAGGTCCTTGATGCGCTGCGTCAGCATCGCGATCTGGACCTCCGGGGAGCCGGTGTCGTTCGGACCGGTGGCGTACTCGGCCATGATGCGCTGCTTGGTGGCGGCGTCGAGGGGCACAGGCTCTCCTTGGGGTACTCGTTGCGCGGCGCACCGGGGCACATCCACCCGGGCACTGGGATCCGCGGCCGATCACACGGCGCCCACAGCGTATCAGCGCTCGGACGGGCCGCCCAACACGAGCGGCCCGCGCCCGAGCAGGTCACGCGTCCGCGCGACGTCGTCGTGCATCTGGGCGACGAGCGCGTCGACCGAGTCGAAGCGGAGCGTGGGCCGCAGCCGCTCGACGAGCTCGAGGACGACCTCCTCGCCGTACAGCTCCAGGTCGGTCCGGTCGGGCACGTGCGCCTCGACCCGACGGTCCCACCCGTCGAAGGTCGGGTTGGTGCCGATGGAGATCGCGACCGGGAGGTAGCCGTCGGGCTCGTCGCCCCGGCGTCCCGGCCGACTCATCCAGCCCGCGTAGACGCCGTCGGCGGGCACGAAGCCCTCGATCCTGCCGAGGTTGGCCGTGGGGAAGCCGAGGGTGCGTCCCCGGGCGTCCCCGTGCACCACCTCGCCGCGCAGCCGGTGCGGGCGGCCGAGGACCTCGGCGGCCGCGGCCACGTCGCCGTCGGAGAGCAGCTCGCGGACCCAGGTCGACGACCAGCGGCGCTCCGGGTCGCGGCCGCCGTGCACGTCCTCGATCACCTCGACCGTGAAGCCGTGCCGCTCCCCCAGCTCGACCATCGTGCGCAGGTCGCCGACGTTCCCGCGGCCGAAGCGCACGTCCCGGCCGATGACGACGGTCGTCGCGCGCAGGGCCCCGACGAGATAGCGGCGCACGAACTCCTCGGGCGTGGCCGAGGCGAACTCGAGCGTGTACGTGACGACGAGCACGGCGTCCAGGCCCGTCTGCTCGAGCAGGTCGAGGCGGTCCGCGAGGCCGGTGATGAGGTCCGGGGCGGCGTCGGGCCGGTGCACCTGCGCGGGGTGCGGGTCGAAGGTGACGGCGACCGCCGCCCCGCCGGCCGCGCGCGCGTCGGCGACCATCCGGCCGAGGACGGCCCGGTGCCCGCGGTGCACGCCGTCGAAGTTGCCGATCGTGACGACCGAGGGGCCGAAGCCGTCCGGGACGTCGGCGAGGTCGAACCAGCGGTGCACGCGCCTAGCCTGCCACGTCGCGCGTGGTGCGCCGTCCGGGCGTCGCCATGGCGGGCGTCAGGCCGGACGCAGGACGAGGACCGGGCGCGCGCGACCGTCCCGCTCGTCGGCGAGGAGCGCGACGACGCCGCCGTCCGGAGCGAAGGCCGCGACGGGAGCCTCCACCGTGCCCGCGCCCGACGCGCCGATGCGGCGGCCGAACGAGAGCTCGCGCGCTTCCTCCGCCGTGAGCTCGCGGGCCGGGAACGTCGCGCGCGCGGCGTCGGCGAGTGGCAGCACCGCGACGTCCTCGCCGAGCTGGTCGAGCGTGCGCGCGACGTCGAGGCCGTAGCCGCCCACCCGGGTGCGGCGCAGGGCCGTGAGGTGCCCGCCGACGCCCAGCCCCGCGCCCAGGTCGCGCGCGAGCGCCCGGATGTAGGTGCCGGACGAGCACACGACGGTGACGTCCAGGTCGAGCACGGGGACGCCCTCGTGGTCGGCCACGCGGCTCGCCCCGACGCCGAACCGGTGCACGACGACGGGCCGGGCCGCCAGCACGACGTCCTCCCCCGCGCGGACGCGGGCGTAGGCGCGGTGGCCGTCCACCTTGATCGCGCTGACCGAGGACGGCACCTGCTCGATGGCGCCCGTGAGCGCCGCCACCCCCGCCGCGACGGCGTCGGGGGTCACGCTCGAGGCGTCGGCGACGGCGAGGGGCTCGCCCTCGGCGTCGTCGGTCGTCGTCGCCACGCCGAGCCGGATCGTCGCCGTGTACTCCTTGTCGGCACCCACGACGTAGGTGAGCAGCCGCGTCGCGCGCTCGATGCCGAGCACGAGCACGCCGGTCGCCATCGGGTCGAGCGTGCCGGCGTGGCCGACCTTCCTCGTCCCGGCCAGACGCCGCACCCGCGCGACGACGTCGTGGCTGGTCAGGCCGGCCGGCTTGTCGACGACGACGAGCCCGTCGGTCACCTGTCGGCCGACCCCGCGTCGTCGTCCTCGTCCAGCTCGTCCTCGTCCAGCTCGTCGCCCAGGTCGTCATCGCCCAGGTCGTCGTCGGCCAGGTCGTCGTCGGCCGGGTGCCGGTAGGGGTCGGCGTCGCCCGCGTACTGGGCGGTCGCGGCGAGCGCAGCTGCCTCGGCGTCCCGGCGGGCGGCCTCGCGCAGGGCCTCGGCGATGCTCGCGGCCGTCTCGGGGACGGCATCGGGCAGGAACTCCAGCGTGGGCGTCAGGCGGACTCCCGTCTGCTTGCCCACCTCGGAGCGGATGAGACCCTTGGCGGACTCGAGCGCGGCAGCGGAGTCGGCCCGCGCGGTCTCGTCGCCGAGCACCGTGTAGAAGACCGACGCGTGCTGGAGGTCACCGGTGACGCGCACGGCCGTGACCGTGACGAAGCCGAGGCGCGGGTCCTTCACGCGACCATCGAGCATGCGCGCGACGATCTCCTGGATGCGCTCGGCGAGCTTGGTGGCCCGGGGGTGGTCGACCATGGCCGTAGTCCTTTCTCGACGGGATGTGCACCGTTGCCGGGACGATGACCGCCGGCCCGGTCCCTCGCGCGAGGGACCGGGCCGGTGGCACCAGCGTCAGGCGCGGGGCTTCTCCCGCATCTCGTACGTCTCGATCACGTCGTCGACCTCGATGTCGTTGAACGACCCGAGCCCGATACCGCACTCGTAGCCCTCGCGGACCTCGGTGGCGTCGTCCTTGAACCGCTTGAGCGAGTCGATCGTCAGGTTGTCCCCGATGATCGTGCCCTTGCGCAGGACGCGCGCCTTGGTGTTGCGGCGGATGGTCCCGGACCGCACGAGCGAGCCCGCGATGTTGCCGAAGCGGCTGGAGCGGAAGACCTCGCGCACCTCGGCCGTGCCGAGCTGCACCTCCTCGTACTCCGGCTTGAGCATGCCCTTGAGGGCCGCCTCGACGTCGTCGATCGCCTGGTAGATGACCGAGTAGAACCGGACGTCGACGCCCTCGCGCTCGGACAGCTCCTCGACGCGCTCCGCGAACTTCACGTTGAAGCCGATGATGATCGCGTTGTCGACCGTGGCGAGGTTGACGTCGTTCTGCGTGATCGCACCGACGCCGCGGTGGATGACCCGCAGGTCGACCTCGTCGCCGACGTCGATCTTGAGCAGCGCGTCCTCGAGTGCCTCGACGGCACCGGAGACGTCGCCCTTGAGGACCAGGTTGAGGGTCTCGACCTTGCCCTGCTGGAGGGCCTGGGTGAAGTCCTCGAGGCTGATCCGCTTGCGGCGCTTGGCCAGCTGGGCGGCGCGCTCGGCGGCCTCGCGCTTCTCCGCGATCTGCCGCGCGGTGCGGTCGTCCGGCGCAACCAGGAAGGTGTCACCGGCGCGCGGCACCGACGTCAGGCCGAGCACCTGGACCGGGCGGGCCGGCGTGGCCTCGGTGAGCGTCGTCCCGTGCTCGTCGAACATCGCCCGGACGCGGCCGTGCGCGGTGCCCGCGACGATCGCGTCGCCGACGTGCAGCGTGCCCGACTGGACCAGCACCGTCGCGACGGCGCCGCGGCCGCGGTCGAGGTTCGCCTCGACCGCCACGCCGCGCGCGTCCTTGTCCGGGTTCGCCCGCAGGTCGAGCGCGGCGTCCGCCGTGAGCAGGACCGCCTCGAGCAGCTGGTCGATGCCGACCTGCTGCTTCGCGGAGACGTCGACGAACATGGTGTCGCCGCCGTACTCCTCGGCCACCAGGTTGTACTCGGTGAGCTGCTGGCGGATCTTGGCGGGGTTCGCCCCCTCCTTGTCGACCTTGTTGACCGCGACCACGATCGGCACGTTCGCCGCCTGCGCGTGGTTGAGCGCCTCGATCGTCTGCGGCATCACGCCGTCGTCGGCCGCGACCACGAGGATCGCGATGTCGGTCACCTGGGCACCGCGGGCACGCATGGCGGTGAACGCCTCGTGACCGGGGGTGTCGATGAAGGTGATCGGGCGCTCGACGCCCTCGTGCTCCGCCTTCACCTGGTACGCACCGATGTGCTGGGTGATGCCGCCGGCCTCGCCCGCGACGACGTCCGTCGACCGGATCGCGTCGAGGAGCTTCGTCTTGCCGTGGTCGACGTGACCCATGACGGTGACGACGGGCGGCCGCGGCTGCAGCTGGTCGTCGCCCTCCTCCGCGAGCTCGGCCTCGAGGTCGATGTCGAAGGCCCCGAGCAGCTCGCGGTCCTCCTCCTCGGCCGAGACCATCTCGATGACGTAGCCCAGCTCCGCGGCGAGCGTGCCGAACGTGTCCTCGTCGAGCGACTGCGTCGCCGTCGCCATCTCGCCGAGGTGGAACAGCACGGTGACCAGGCTGGCCGGGTTCGCGTCGATCTTGTCCGCGAAGTCGTTCAGCGACGCGCCGTGGCGCAGCCGGATGACCGTGGAGCCGTCGCCGCGGGGCACCTGCACGCCGCCGAGCGACGGCGCCTGCATCTGCTCGAACTCCTGCCGCTTCGCGCGCTTGCTCTTGCGGCCGCGGACCGGCTTGCCGCCGGCCCGGCCGAACGCACCCTGCGTGGAGCCACGGCCACCCGCACCGGGACGGCCACCGCCGCCGCCGGGACGACCCGCGAAACCGCCACCGCCGGCACCGCCGCCGGCACCGGGC
>JAEZZV010000337.1 GCA_023418375.1 Actinomycetes bacterium
CGGCCCGGCCGCGCGACCGGCGCGGGACCGCGTGCAGCACGGCCACCACGACGGCGCCGACCAGCGCCCCCGCCAGCGCCGAGGCGAGCGTCCCGCCGAGCCAGGCGAGGAAGGGCCCGACCCCCGCGACGTCGCCCAGCGCCTCCTCCAGGTGGTGCACGAGCTCGTACGGCGCGTGCCAGCCGAGCTCGTCGACACCGACGAGGAGGATGTGCCCGCCGACCCACAGCATCGCCACGATGCCGACGGTCGAGAGCACCGCGAGGACCTTCGGCATCGCGCGGACGAGCAGCCGCCCGGTCGCGGCGACGGCGCGGCTGTCGCGCCGGGCGAGGTGCAGCCCGACGTCGTCGGCCTTCACGATGAGCGCGACCACTCCGTAGACGAGCGCGGTGATCACGACCGCGACGACGAGCAGGATCGCTGCGCGCGACGGAAGGGGCTCGTCGGCGACCTCGTTGAGCGCGATGACCATGATCTCGGCCGAGAGGATGAAGTCCGTCCGGATCGCGCCGCTGACCATCGACTTCTCGGTCTCGGGGCCGACGGCGGCCGCGGGCACCTGCCGTGCCTCCTGGTGGTGCCCGGTGAGGGCCTCGTAGAGCTTCTCGGCGCCCTCGAACGCCAGGTACGTGCCGCCGACCATGAGGATCGGCGTCAGCAGCCACGGCAGGAACTGACTGAGCAGCAGGGCCACCGGCAGGATGACGAGCACCTTGTTGCGCAGCGAGCCGACCGCGATCCTCCGGATGATCGGCAGCTCACGGTCCGGCGTGAACCCGTGCACGTAGCGCGGGGTCACGGCCGTGTCGTCGACGACGACGCCCGCCGCCTTGACGCTCGCCCGCCCCGCGGCCGCACCGACGTCGTCGATCGACGCCGCCGCCAGCTTGGCGAACGCGGCGATGTCGTCCAGGAGCGCCGCCAGCCCACCGGGCATCCGACCACCGTCCTCCCCCGGGGCACGACGTGCGTCCCGGCCGTCCCGGCCGGTCGGGCACCGGCCATGTCGAAGGGTAGAGCCGGTTCCGGGTCGGCGCCCCAGCACCGCGGCCCGGCGCGCAGGCCGGACGCCGCGGCCCGTGGGGGGCTGGTCGCGGCCGCGGCGTCCGGCGGGCTCAGCGCTCGTGCGGGAGCGCGAGCTCCTCGTGGCTCGCGCCGAGGATCCGGCGGTCGTCGAGCCCTTCGTGGTGGGTGTCGCAGACGGGCACGAGCTCGACGAACGTCACCTCGTGCCGGGCGAGGGCCAGGTCCAGCTCGACCCGGCCGTCCGCGACCGTCAGCCGGGAGTGCTCGACGGCGGGCCGCTCGAGCGTGCGCAGGACGTCGAGCTGGCGCTCGGTGGGCGAGGCGGGGCGACCCAGCTCCCGCCAGGCGGTGAATGCGTTGCCGTCGGCCTCGTTCACCCGCTCGCGGAGCACGAAGACGCCCGTCCCGTCGGCGCACGGCGCCCCGGCCACCCGGGCCGGCAACGACAGCCGCAGGTGGTGGCGCTCGGGCGCGGGGTCCGCCGCCGTGCCGCCCACCGGCTGCCACGCCAGCACCGTCACGCGCCCGTCGTCGTCGGTGCACACGAGGTGGTCCTCGCCGCGGGCGAGCACCTGGGCGCCCATCCGCGCCATGAACGCGTAGAGGTGGTAGGTGGGCTTGGCGATCTGCCGGTAGGTGAGCAGGCCGAACCCGCCGTGGAAGAACGACGTCGGGATGTCGAGCTCCTCGAAGACGTCGCAGAACGTCCAGTAGGAGAACGAGTCGACGAGGTCACCGCCGGCCGCGAGCACCGGCGCGAGGTACGCGGCGTTGTACGCCGTGTCGTGCATCGGGTTCGTCGGCATGTACGAGGTGTTGAACTCGGTGATGTGCACCGGCAGGCCCGCCAGCCGGGTGCCGGCGAGCGACCGGCGCGGCTCGGCGAACTGCTCGAGCAGGTCCGAGGGCGCCCGGAAGCCCTGGTACACCCCGAACGGGATCTCCTGCGGCTCGTGCGACGCGTACGCGTGCCGGCTGACGAAGTCGACCGGGACGTCGCGCGACGTCACGTACTCGGTGAACGGGCCCCACCACCCGTCGACGGTCGGTCCGGGCGACAGCGCCGGGCCGCCCACCTGGATCGACGCGTCGACGTCCTTGATCGCGCGCGCCGACGCCTCGTACAGGCGGAAGTACGCGTCCTTGTCGGCGTTCTCCCAGAAGATGTCGAGGTTCGGCTCGTTCCACACCTCGAACGGCCACTGCCGCACCTCGTCGATGCCGTAGCGCTCCACCAGGTGCCGCACCAGGTCCGTGACGAGCGCCGACCACTCCGCCATGTCGCGCGGCGGCGTGACGTTCCCGCGCCACCAGAAGATCGTCTGGTCGCCCGACGCGAGCGCCGTCGGCATGAACCCCAGCTCGACGAGGGGCCTGATGCCGAGCGCGAGCAGGCTGTCGTGCACCTGGTCCACATAGGTGAACGAGTGCCGCCGATGCGTCCGGCCGTCGACCACCGACTCGCGCACCACGCCCATGTCGTCGCTCAGCAGGCCGTGCCCGCGCAGGTGCGTGAAGCCGATCTCCCGCTGCACCCGGGCGAGCGAGGCGAGGTAGTCGGCGCGGAGCGCGAGGTTCATCCGACCCGTGCCGACGCAGCGGCGCCACGCCTCGGGCAGCGGACCGGTGGGCGTGTCGGGGACGACGACGGCGGTGACCACGGTTCTCCTCGGGGTTGTGGGGCTCAGGCCAGGTCGGGCACGTCCACCGACAGCACGGCGAACGAGTGGGGCGGCAGCGTGAGGCGCACCGCGCCCGCCTCGACCGCCAGCGAGTCCATCGTCGTCGGCGCGACGGCCGTGGGGTGCGCGCTGGCGTTGAAGTCGCCGACGGCACCCGGCGCGAGCAGCCGTCCGCCGACGGCGCCGACGCGCGAGCCGCGCACCTCGACCGTCACGTCGAGCGGGCGCTCCAGGTCGGTGTTCGTCAGCGACACGTGGCAGGCACCGCTCGCGACGCTGGCCGACGCGGACAGGGTGGGCACCGATCCGTCCGCCAGCTCGCGCACCGCGCCCGGCGCGCGCAGGTGCACGGGGACCGACGTCGCGTCGTGGTGCACCGTGCTCATCTCGAAGACGTGGAAGGTCGGCGTGCGCACGAGGGTCCCGTCGACCGGGTCGGTCAGCACCATCGCCTGCAGGACGTTGACGGTCTGGGCGATGTTCGCCATCACCACGCGCTCGGCGAGGCGGTGGAAGACGTCGAAGTGCAGCGCGGCGACGAGCGCGTCGCGCATGGTGTTCTGCTGGAAGAGGAAGCCGGGGTTCGTCCCGGGCTCGACGTCCCACCACGTGCCCCACTCGTCGACGACCAGGCCGATCTCGCGGTCCGGGTCGTACCGGTCCATGACCGCGACGTGGCGGCGCAGGATCGGCTCGACCGCCTGGGCCCGACGGATCGTGCGCCAGTAGGACGCCTCGTCGAAGCCGGTCGCCGGGCCCTTGTCCGTCCAGGTGCCGCCGATCGTGTAGTAGTGCACGGACAGGGCCTCGAACGGCAGGCTGGGGAACTGCGCCCCCTTCATGTCGACCACCGCGCGCATCAGCGCCTCGGTCCAGGCGTAGTCGTCCTCCGAGGCACCGGCGGCGATCCGGTAGAGGCGGTTGTCGCCGTGGTTCTTGCAGTACGTGGCGTACTGCCGCGCGAGGTCCGCGTAGGCCGCGGGGCGCATGCTCCCGCCCGCCCCCCACGGCTCGTTGCCGAGCCCCCAGAACGGGACGCGCCACGGCTCCTCGCGGCCGTTGGCCCGGCGCAGGTCGACCATCGGGGACGATCCGGCGCGGGTCAGGTACTCGACCCACTCGCTCATCTCGCGCACGGAGCCCGAGCCCACGTTGCCGACGACGTACGGGTCGGTGCCGAGCAGCTCGCACAGCGCGAGGAACTCGTGCGTGCCGAAGTGGTTGTTCTCCTCGACGTTGCCCCAGTGGGTGTTCACCATGCGCGGGCGCGCCTCGCGCGGCCCGATGCCGTCGCGCCAGTGGTACTCGTCGGCGAAGTTGCCGCCCGGCCAGCGCAGGTTCGGGATCGACAGCTCGCGCAGCGCCTCGACGACGTCGGCCCGGATGCCTCCGACGTTCGGCACCGGGGAGTCCTCGCCCACCCAGAAGCCCCCGTAGATGCACGCCCCGAGGTGCTCGGCGAAGTGCCCGTACACGTGGCGGGAGATGACCGGGCCCGGGATGTCGGCGTTGACGATGACGGTGGCGTCGGACACGACAAGCCTTTCGACTGGTGCGGTGCAGGGTGCGCGGGAGTCCGCTGCGATCCGGTCACAGGGCGCGTGCCCACGCCGGTGAGATCAGCCCTTGACGGCCCCGGTGAGACCACCGACGATGCGGCGCTCGAAGAGGCTGAAGAAGGCCAGTGCCGGCAGCATCGCCAGCGACGTGAACGCGAGCACCCGCGCCGTGTCCACGGAGTACCGCGACGCGAACGCCTGCACGCCGAGCGGCAGGGTGTAGTTGGCGTCGTTGTTCAGGATGAACAGCGGGAGCAGGTAGCTGTTCCAGCTGCCGATGAACGCCAGGATCCCCACGGTGATGACACCGGGCAGCGACAACGGCAGGACCATCCGCCAGAAGAAGCCGAGCCGGCTGCACCCGTCGATCGCTGCCGCCTCCTGCAGCTCGTGCGGGATCGCCCGCAGGAACGGCACGAGGATGATCACCGTCATCGGCAGGCCGAACGCGATCTGCGGCAGGATGACTCCGCCGATCTCGTTCATGAGGCCGATGCTGCGCACCATGATGTACAGCGGCGTGATGGCCACCGTCATCGGGAACATCAGGCCCGCCGCGTACAGCGAGTACAGCGCCGCCTTGCCGCGGAAGTTGTACCGCGCGATCGCGAAGCTGACCATGAGCCCGAGGCCGACGACGCCGATGGTCGTCGTCACGGCGGCGATCGTCGAGTTCCCCACCTGCCGCCAGAACACGTCGCCCGTGAGGATGTCGACGTAGTTCTGCACCTGCCACGGCGAGGGCAGGCCCGACGGGTCGGTGGTGATCTCGGCGTTCGTCCGGAAGCCGCCGATGATGATGTAGGCGACGGGCGCCAGCATCGCGACGATGAGCAGCGCGGCCACGACGTAGACGGACCAGTGCGCTGCCTTGAGCCCGCCCCGCGGTGGCTTGCGCGCGGGGCGACGGGACGCCGGCCGGTCGCCGCGGAGCGGCGGCGGGGCGACGGTCTGAGCGGCCATCAGCGGGCACCTCCCGTGATCGCGCCCTCGGTGTCCCGACGGAGCACGAATCGCTGGTAGAGCAGCGCGGCGATCATCGAGATCAGGAAGATCACCACGGCGACCGCGTTGCCGTAGCCGAAGCTGCCGGCGTTGCGGCCGTAGGACACCATGTAGGTCGCCATGGTCGAGGTCCCCGCCGTCGAGGCGATGTACTGGCCCCAGATGATGTAGACGAGGTCGAACAGCTGGAGCGAGCCGATCATCGACAGGAACGCCCAGATGCGCATGGTCGGACCGAGGAGCGGCAGCGTGATGCGCCGCTGGACCTGCCAGTAGGAGGCGCCGTCGATCTGGGCGGCCTCGTACAGCTCGTCGGGGATGCCCTGCAGGCCGGCGAGGAAGATGATGACGGCGAAGCCGACGTACTTCCACGTGATGATGCCCATCAGGGTCCAGATGGCGGTGTCGGGGTTCGACAGCCACTCCGTCTGGAGACCCTCCAGGCCCATCTTGCCGAGCAGGTCGTTGACGGCGCCGTTGCTCTGGAGCATGAGGCCCCAGCCGGTTCCGACGACGACCTCGGCGATCACGTACGGGACGAAGATGAGGACCCGGATCAGCGACTGGCCACGCATCTTGCGGTTGAGCAGCAGGGCCAGGCCGATGGCGATCGGGCCTTGGATCACGAGCGACAGCACGACGATGAACGCGTTGTGCTTGAGCGCGTCGTGGAACAGCGGGTCCTTGAGGATGGTGAGGTAGTTCTGGAACCCGACGAAGTCCGTCGCGGGTCCGTAGCCCGACCACCTGTAGAAGCCGTAGTAGCCGGCCATCGCCACCGGGAAGATGACGAACGTCAGGAAGACGAGGGTGGCCGGGCCGGTGAGCGCCGCGATCTCCAGGCGTTCGGCCCATCCGAGGCCGCGGCGCCGCCGGCGCGGCGGGGGCGACGCGATGTCGCCCCCGCCGGCCGTGAGATCCACGCGCGAGCCCTTCGCGGGGCGTGAGCTCTCGCTGATGGATGTCATGTGTCAGTCAGTCCTCAGCCCCGGGCCGCGGCTTCCTTGACCGCGTCCACGATGCCCGCGGCGTCACGGGTGCCCGCGAGCATGTCGACAACGGCGATGTTCAGCGCGTTGCCGACGTTCTGGCCGTAGACGGTGTCGAGCCACTGCGAGGCGTACGGAGCAGCGTTCCAGGCCTCGAGCACGCTCTGCAGGTAGGGCTCCTCGATGACGGCCTGGGCCTCGGTGTTGACGACCGGAGCCTGGAAGGCCACGTAGTAGGCCTCCTGGACGTCGGTGCGCGCGATGTAGTTCAGGAAGTCTGCGCACGCAGGCGGAGCGTCCACGGAGCAGGAGTAGCCGTCGACACCACCGAGCATCGAGCCGGGCTCACCCTCGCCACCGGGGACCTCGGGGAACGGGAACCAGCCGAGGTCGGCCAGCGGCTGCTGGTCCGGCGTGAGCGAGCCGATGACGCCGGGGTTCCAGGCGCCCATGAGCTCCATGGCGGCCTGATGGTTCGCCAGCAGACCCGCCGACGAGCCGGCGCCCTGCTGGGCGGAGGTCGTCAGGAAGCCGTCGTTGAACGGCATCGTGTCGGCGAAGGCCTTGAGGTTCTCGGCCGCGTCGACCCAGCACGGGTCGTCGAAGTTCATCTCCTGGCCGGCGGCCTCGAGGGTCTCGGGGCTGCAGGCGCGCAGGGCGAAGTGGTAGTACCAGTGCGCGGCGGGCCACGCGTCCTTGGCACCGAGGGCGATCGGCGCGACGCCGGTGCCCTTGAGCGCCTCGACGGCGTCGTTCATGTCGTCGATCGTCACCGGGACGTCGTCGATGCCGGCGTCGGCGAAGAGGTCCTGGCTGTACCAGATGCCGCCGGGGAGCACGGCGACGGGCATGGCGTAGACGCTGCCGTTCAGCGAGTTCGCGGCGAACGAGCCCTCGGGGATGAGCGCCTTGGTCTCGTCCGTGATCAGGTCGGTGAGGTCCATGAGCTGGCCGGCGTTGACCATCGCGGCCATCTTGCCGCCACCCCGCTGCATGAAGATGTCGGGGGCGTCACCGGCGTTGAGCGCGGTCTGGAGCTTGCCGTCGAGCTCTTCGTTCTGGATCGACTGGATGTCGATCGTGACGTTCGGGTACTCCTCCTGGAAAGCGGCCACCGTGGCGTCCCAGAACTCGACGCCGGGGCCCGTGGTGGCGTTGTGCCAGAACGTCATCGTGACGGGCTCGGCCTCGTCGGTCGTGCCGCCGTCCGTGCCGTTGTCGGTGCCGGTGTCGGTCTCGTCGTCACTGGAGCACGCGGCGAGACCCGCGGCCAGGACGAGGGCCGCGGTCGTGGCCGCGAACGCCTTCCTCGTGTTCATGCGATCTGTCCTCTTTCTCCTCGTTGAGCAACGCGGCACGACGTCGTGCCGCGGGACATCTCCGTGCCGGAGCAGCCGCATCGCCTGTCGGCGCGGACCAACCTGCCGCGCGGCGGGTGCCGGAGCGTCTCCCGGCGTGGGGAACGGACCACACCGGGAACCGGCGCCAGCCGCGCGGCCGGTCGTGTCGCCACATCTTCATCGTTGTACAACAACGATGAAGAGACTGTCGCAGCGGCGCCGCGACCCCGTCAATGACGGTAGATAACGATTGCGCTACCGCTGGGCCGGCGGACCGGCCGTCCCGGTCGCGGCGGCCACCGCGGCGTCGATCCGGACCTGGGTGCGCGCCGGCGTCAGGCGCGCGGGGGCGTGCTCCCGCGTTCGACGATCTGCATGTCCGCCAGGTGCAGCACGGCCTCGGGCCGACCGACCGACCCCGCGGCCCCGCGCTCGCGGACCCGCCGGCACAGCAGCTCGACGGCGACACGCGCGATCTCCCGGCGCCCCGGGTCCACGGTGGTCAGCGGGGGCACGGTGAACCGGGCGTCCTCGATGTCGTCGAACCCGACGACGGCGACGTCCTCGGGGATCCGCCGGCCGCGCACCTGGAGCGCGAACATCGCACCCATCGCGAGGGCGTCGTTGAAGGCGAGGACGCCGTCGACCTCCACGCCCGCGTCGAGGATGGACGACATCGCGAGCGCGCCGTTGCCCCGGTGCCAGCCGTCGTCGGCCCAGCCGAACAACGACTCGTCGACGGACAGGCCGCGCGCCTCCAGCGCCTGCCGGTAGCCCGCGAAGCGCAGCGCCGCCGAACCGGCGCCCTGCGCGTGCAGCATGCCGATGACGGCGATCCGCTTCCGGCCGTGGTCCAGCAGCAGGTCGGTCGCCGCGCGGGCACCCTCGGTGTTGCGCATCGTCACGTGGTCGACGCGCGGGGAGAACATCTGCTCGCCGAGGAGCACGAGGGGGTAGTCGACCTCGAGCAGGCCCGCGTCGCTCTGCTCGAGCGCCGCCGGGCTGAAGAGCAGCCCGTCGATGAGGCCGCGACCCGACTCGCGCAGCGCGGCGAGCTCGCCGTCCCGGGTGAAGCCGGTCGGCTCGATGAGGACCTGGACGTCGTGGTCGCGCGCGGCCGCGAGGATGTCGTCGGCGAGCTCGCCGAAGTACGGCTGCCCGAGCTCGGGCACGGCGAGGCCGATCATCCCGGTGCGCCCGGAGCGCAGGCTGCGGGCCGTCACGTTGACCTGGTAGCCGAGCTGGTCGATGGCGGCGAGCACGCGGTTCCGCGTGGTGTCGCGGATGTACGGGTAGCCGTTGAGGACGTTGGAGACCGTCTTCACCGAGACACCGGCGAGGGCGGCGACGTCCACCATCGTCGCCACGGGCATTCCTCCGCTCGTTCCGGGGAGTCGACCGCGGGTCCCGACCGGAACCGCTGCGGCGGTCAGCGAATCTACCGGATCCCGCGCGGCGGGCGGGCAGGACCGTCCGCAACCGCGTCCCCGCCGTGTCCCGACCGCGTCCCCCTCGCCACGGCGGGCCGTCCCCGGGCCGCCTCTCCTCAGGAGGCCTCGCCTCGGGCCGATACATCCGGTGGAGGTTCCGATGACGACTGGTCGCGGCCCGCGGCCGCGTCGCCCCGGTACGACCGCCTGGCTGATGCTGGCGGTCGGCCTCGCCGTCGCCGCCGTCCGGGTCGGCCTCGTCGCCGCCGGCCCCGGCTGGGCCCGGCTGGGCCTCGTCGTGGACGCGGCCGCCGCCGTGGCCGCCGCCGTGGGCGCGCGCTCGGTCCTCGCCGGGCGCCGGGACCGCCAGAGCCGGCTCGCGTGGGTGCTGCTCATGGCGTTCCCGTGCGTGTGGCTGGTGGCACCGGTCACCTGGCTGGTGGGCGCGCCCGACGTCGTCGCGGACGTCGCGCGCGCGGCTGCGGTGCTCCTGGTGGGCGGCTCCTGGTGGTTCGCCTCGCGCGTGGGCGGCACGCTGTCGCGCGTGCGGCCGGCGGTGGACGGAGGCATCGGCGCGGCGGCCGCGGTGATC
>JAEZZV010000369.1 GCA_023418375.1 Actinomycetes bacterium
GCCCGGGTCGGTCGCGCCGGGGTCGGTCGCACCGGGGTCGGTCGCGCCCGGGTCGGTCGTCGCCGGGTCGCCGACCGGCGGCTCCGGGATCCGCTGCGGCGGGGCGAGCTCCACCCGCGGCGGCACCGGCGCTGTGGCCCCCTCCCCTGAGCCGTAGTGCCCCACGGCGCCGGACACCCGCTCGGCGAACGCGAGCGGCACGCTGACCTGACCGACGACGTCCTGAACGTCCGCCACGGTGCTCACGCGCGCCGCGGTGTCCTGCCCCTCGCGGAGCTGGGCCAGCAGGCCTCCGGCGACGGGCTCGTGGCCGGCGACGACGACGCCGTCCGTCCGCAGCAGCGCGGCGAAGGCGAGGTCACGGGTCACGGCCACCCACCGGTCGACGGTGTCCTGGAGGTCGTCGGCGCCGGTGGGGGATGCCGTCTCGTCGGGCTCGTCGGCCAGGGCCCCGTCGAACCCGCCTCCGATCACCGCCACGCCGTCGGCGGGCAGCGTGACCTCGCCGTCCACCTCGATGAGCCCGCTCTCCGTGAGGAGCTGGCGCACCACGGCCGCGTTCTCGCTGAGCCGGTCAGGGTCCTCGGGCACGGCGTTGCTGACCGCCTGGACGAGCGCCTCTGCGAGCTCGGTCCCCGGTCCGGCCGCGGCGTCGGGCGCGGGCTCGAGGTACTCGACGAGGGTGCCCGCGAGGGTCTGGCGGAAGGTCGCACGCGTCGGGTCGACCCAGTCGTCGGTGAGCCGGATCCGCGCCGTCACCGTCGCGCCGGCCTCCTCGAACATGGCCGCCACCTCGTTGGAGGCGCCGCCGTCCGCGTCGCCGAAGGTCACGAGGGCGATACGACGCTCCTCGAGCGTGCCGGACAGGAGGTCGTCGGCGACCGAGTCGAAGGCAGCACGGCTGTCGGCGAGCTCGGCGGCCGACGCGTCGAGCTGGGTGCGCAGGTCGGCGGCACGCTCGCGCAGTGCGTCCACCTCGCCCGTGAGCGTGTCCCCGATGGACTCCTTCAGCGGGCCTGCGCCGAGCACGATGCCGACGGCGAGCGCCAGGAACACCGAGATCAGCGAGACGAGGTGGTACCGGAAGTCGATCACGAGGCCCTCCCCGGCCGTGTCATGCGGGCCCCCCGAACAAGCCCAGGATCTGCGCCCACACGGAGTCCCACCAGGCGGCGACAAGACCCAGCGTCGCCTGGCCGGCGACCGTCGAGGCGAGCGCCGCCACGAGTGCGGCCACGCCGGCGACGGCCAGCCAGACGAGCTGCCAGCTCGAGATGCGCTGGCGGTAGAGGCGCGAGACGCCCTTGGCGTCGACCAGCTTGCCTCCGACGCGCAGGCGCGTGAGGAACGTGCTGGCCATGCCCGCCCGGCCCTTGTCCAGGAACTCGACGAGCGTCGCGTGCGTGCCGACGGCGACGATGAGCTCGGCGCCCTTGTCGTCGGCCAGGAGCATCGCCACGTCCTCGCTGGTGCCGGTCGCCGGGAAGACGACATGCTCCACGCCGAGCTGCTCCACCCGCTCGACGCCCGGCGCGCGACCGTCGCGGTAGGCGTGCACGACCACCTCGGCCCCGGATCTCAGGGCCCGGTCCGAGACGGAGTCCATGTCGCCGACGATGAGGTCGGGCTTCCAGCCGGCCTCGATGATCGCGTCGGCGCCGCCGTCCACGCCGACGAGCACGGGCCGGTACTCCTTGATGTAGGAGCGCAGGATGACGAGGTCTTCCTTGTAGTGGTAGCCGCGTACGACGATCAGCACGTGGCGGCCCTCGATGGGGGTGCGGATCTCGGGGACGCCCACGCCGTCGAGCAGGAGGTCCCGCTCCCGGCGCAGGTAGTCCATCGTGTTCGCCGCGAACGCCTCCAGCTGCACGGCGAGCCCGGTGCGGGCCTCGGCCATCGCGGCCGCGACGGACTCGGCGTCCTGGCGGGTGCCCTCGGCAACCACGCGGTCACCGTCGAGCACCTGGTCGTCCAGGACGCGCACCTGCTGGCCCTCGGCCAGGGTGAGCACGTCGGGGCCGAGGTCGTCGATCAGCGGGATACCCGCCTCGACCAGGATGTCCGGGCCCAGGTTCGGGTAGCGGCCCGACGTGGAGCGCGCGGCGTTGAGCACGGCGGCGGGGCGGCACGCGACGAGGGCCTCGGCAGACACCCGGTCGATGTCGAGGTGGTCGATGACGGCGACATCGCCCGGGCGCAGGCGCTTGGTCAGGCTCTTCGTCCGGGTGTCGACCCGAGCCGTGCCGGTGATACCAGGCCCCGCGGGCGCGGTCGAACGGCGCAGCGAGAGTCTCATCGCCCCTATGGTCCCACGACCGAACGCTCGAGGAGCTCAGCGGCGTGCTGGAGCGCGGTCGCGGAGTCCTCCTGACCGGACAGCATGCGCGCGAGCTCGGCGACGCGCTCGTCGCCGTCGACGATGCGCACATCCGTCGTCGTGACGACATCGGCCTCGGTCTTGCTCACGACGACGTGCCGGTCCGCGAAGGCCGCCACCTGGGCGAGGTGCGTGACGACCAGGACCTGGCTGCCCCCGCGCGCAAGCTCCGCCAGGCGTCGGCCGACCTCGACGGCGGCGCGCCCACCGACGCCGGCGTCCACCTCGTCGAAGACGAAGGTCGGTGGGCGCACCGTGGTCGGCGCGGTGGCCAGGGCGACCTCGATCGCGAGCATGACGCGTGAGAGCTCGCCACCGGAGGCACCCTGGCCGAGCGGCAGGGCGGGCGCGCCCGCGTGCGGCGCGAGGAGCATCTCGACGTCCTCGGCACCCCAGGGCCCCGGCTCGGCCAGCGGCGAGAGCCGCACCGTGAACGCCGCGCTGGGCATGGCCAGGCCCGCGAGCTCGGCCGTCACGGCCTTCGCCAACCTGTCGGCGGCCTCGCTGCGTCCGGTGCTCACCTGCTCCGCGAGCCCCTGGAGGTCGGCGGTGAGCTCCGCCAGGCGGGCCTGGACGGCCGAGGCGCGGTCCTCCCCCTGCTCCAGATCGAGCAGGCGGAGCCCTGCGGTCGAGGCCCACGCGAGGACGTCGTCGACGGTCCCGCCGTGCGCTCGCGTGAGCGACACCAGCGCCGCCCGGCGGTCCTGCACAGCGGCGAGCCGCCCCGGGTCCGCCTGCACGTCGTCGGCGTAGCGGGCCAGGTCGGCACCCAGGTCGGCGAGGACGTAGCCGACCTCGGCCAGCCGCCGCGCGAGGGCCGCGAGCGCCTCGTCGTGCCGTGCCACGGTCTCCAGGCCCCGCCGCGCGACGTCCGCGAGCACGGCGGCGCCCGGCGGAGCCTGCGCGTCGTCCGTGCCCATGAGGGCGTCGTGGGCAGCCTGCGCGGCGGCTCGCAGGTCCTCGGCGTGGCCGAGCCGTTCGGCCTCGTGCGCGAGCTCGAGGTCCTCCCCCGGCTGCGGGTCGACGCGTTCGACCTCGGTCAGCCCGATCCGCAGCAGCTCCGCCTCGCGCGTGCGCTCGGTGGCGCTGGCGACCAGGTCCGCGAGCTCACCAGCGAGGCGCTGCCGCTCCGTCCACGCGGCCCGGTAGTCGTCGAGCAGCCGGGAGTGCTCGGGGCCCGCGAAGGCGTCGAGCGCGGCGCGCTGACGGGCCGACGACCGGAGTCGTACCTGGTCCGCCTGTCCGTGCACGGTCACGAGGTGCTCGGCGAGGTCGGCCAGGACGCCCTGCGGAACGGTCCGGCCACCGAGGAAGGCGCGGGAGCGACCGGCCGCGGCCAGGGTCCGCAGCGCGGTGAGCCGCCCGTCGTCCAGCTCCGCGCCCGCCTCGACAGCGCGTTCCGCCGCCGGCGAGTTCGGGGGGACGACGAAGACGCCTTCCGCCGACGCTCCCGATGCACCCACCCGCACGACAGCGGCGTCGGCCCGGCCGCCGAGCAGGAGGCCCAGGCCGGTGAGGAGCATCGTCTTGCCGGCGCCGGTCTCGCCGGTGATCGCGGTGAGGCCCGGCCCGAGCTCCACCCGGGCGCCGGCGATCACGCCCAGGTTCTCGATCCTGATCTCCTCGATCATGCGTCCGGCCGCGCAGCGCCGTTGGGTGCGCGTCCCCGCCATCCGCTCACCGGGAGGTCGAAGCGCGACACCAGCCGGTCGGTGAAGGGCGCGTTCGCCAGGCGCGCCAGACGGACCGGCACGTCGCTGTGCCGGACCTCGACGCGCGTGCCGACCGGGAGCGGCATCGTCCGCCGACCGTCGCAGGACAGCACCCCCGAGCTGACCGACCGCGCCATCACCTCGACCGCGAGCACGGACGACGGCCCGACGACGAGCGGCCGCGCGAACAGGGCGTGCGCGGAGACGGGCACCAGGAGCATGCCCTCGACGTCCGGCCAGACGACCGGGCCGCCCGCGGAGAAGGCGTGCGCCGTCGAACCCGTCGAGGTGGCCATCACCACACCGTCGCAGCCGAAGGAGGACAGGGGGCGCCCGTCCACCTCGACGACGACCTCGATCATCCGTGCCGGGTCGCCCTTCTCGATCGTGGCGTCGTTGAGCGCCCAGTCGTGGCTGACGTCACCGCCCGGGCGCTGGACCCGCACGTCGAGCGTGCCTCGCTCCTCGACGTCGTACCGGCCCTCGGCGATGCGGCGCACCACCTCGTCGATGTCCTCACGCTCGGCCTCGGCGAGGAAACCGACGTGGCCCAGGTTGAAGCCGAGGAGCGGCACTCCCATCCCCCGGGTCAGCTCGGCCGCCCGCAGGATGGTTCCGTCGCCCCCGAGCACCAGGACCATGCCGAGGTCGTCGACCTCGGGGAGCTCCTCCTCGCCCACCGGCACGAGGCCGACGCTGCGCAGCGCGACGGCGACCTGCTCGGCCGCGTGCTGCACGTCCATCCGGGTGTTGTGGGTGATGACGAGGACCGACCGGTTCATGACGGGCCCCCCTCGCGCGTCACCTGCGCGGCGCGATCCTCTCGCACGGCGACGCGCACGGCCTCGGCCAGCTCGGGCCCGCCGACGTCGGCGGGCGTCGCGGACACGCCGCCCGGCCGGAGCCAGAGGAAGTACTCGCGGTTGCCCGACGGCCCCGGCAGGGGGCTGGGCAGCACGGCGAGGACGACGGCGCCCAGCCGTTCGGCAGCATGGGCGACCTGCCGCACGGCCTCCTCCCGCAGCTCCGGAGAGCTGACGACCCCCGAGCTCCCGAGCCGCTCGCGGCCCACCTCGAACTGGGGCTTGACCATGACCAGGAGGTCGGCCTCGTCCGCCACCACACCGAGGAGGGCGGGCAGCGCGACGGTGAGCGAGATGAACGAGAGGTCCGCGACGACCAGGCTCACCGGCCCACCCGTGTCCGCGGGCGTCAGGCCGCGCACGTTCACGCCCTCGAGCGCGGTCACCCGCGGGTCGCCCGCGACGACGTCGGCCATCTGCCCGTGGCCGACGTCCACCGCAACGACGTGGGCCGCGCCGCGCTCGAGCAGCACCTGGGTGAAGCCCCCCGTGGAGGCGCCGGCGTCGAGGCAGCGTGCCCCTCGCACACTCACCGCGCCCGGAGCGAGGGCCTCGACCGCGTCGAGCGCGCCGACGAGCTTGTGCGCCGCGCGCGAGACGTACTCGGTGCGGTCGTCGCCCCTGACATCGACATGCGCGTCGGGCGGGACCGGCTGGGCCGGCTTCGTCGCGACCGCACCGCCGACCTCCACGCGGCCGGCGGCGATGAGGTCGGCGGCCCGCTGGCGAGAGCGCGCGAGCCCACGGCGGACCAGCTCGGCGTCGAGCCGGACGGACGCGGGCATCAGTCGCTCTCCGCCAGTCGGTCGGCCAGAGCCGACTGGACCGCGTCCACGAGCGCGGGGTGGCGCGGGAGCTCGAGCCCGTCCAGGTGATCGAGCTCGCCCAGAGCGGCGTCGACCACCGCGTCACCCGTCACGGGCGCGCGCCGACCCGCCGGTTCGCCTGCCTCCATGGCCGCCTCGTCCTGCACGTCGCTACGGTACCGTCCGTCGGCGTCACCGATCAGTGACCGTGCACAGGCGGGGCGACCGCCGCCAGGGGGCCGACCGCCTCGGGGCGCACGGGCTGTCCGGCGTCCGCCGCTGCCCAGGCGGCCCCACAGGCGGCGCGGACGAGGTCGATGTCCACGTCTCCGCGGTCGTCGAACCTGAGGTCACCGCCGTCGGCCCGGGCGGCCCGCTCGCCGCACGTCCACCAGCCGTCGGCACCGGGCGCCGGCGCCGGATGTGCCTCGAGGAGCCCACGCAGATCGATCGCGAGGTACGTCGGCCGCTCACCCGGCCCCGCCAGGACGGCGTCCCGCGCGTCGGACACGCCCGTGAAGACGTGCAGGCCCGGGTAGCCGGCTGCACGCGCGCCGCCCAGATCCGTGTCGAGCCGGTCACCGACGACCAGCGGACGGCGCGCGCCGCGACGCTCGACCGCGAGTCGGTACATCGACGGCTCGGGCTTGCCCGCGCTGCGCGGCCGGACGCCCGTCGCGTTCACGACGGCGCCCACCAGCGAGCCGTTGCCCGGCGCCAGACCGCGCTCGTTCGGCAGCGTGAGGTCCAGGTTGCTCACGATGTGCCGCGCCCCGCGCTGGACGGCGTAGGCTGCCTCCGCCAGCTCTCGCCACGTCAGGTCGGGGGCGAAACCCTGGACGACGGCAGCCGGGGCGTCGTCCGCGGCAGCCACCAGCCGGAAGCCCGCCTCACGCACCGCGGTGACCAACCCCGGGCCGCCGACGACGAGCACCGGTGCACCAGCGCCGACCTCGGTGGCGAGCAGCGCCGCGGCCGCCTGCGCCGAGGTGAGCACCTCGTCGGGAGTCGCCGCGATCCCCAGCGCGTTCAGCTGGTCGGCGACGGTCCCGGGCTCACGGGAGGCGTTGTTGGTGATGAACGCGATCGCCATCCCTGCGGCCCGGGCTGCGGCAAGGCTCTCCGGGGCGTGCGGGATCGCGACGGGGCCGCGGTAGGCGACACCGTCGAGGTCGACGAGCGCGAGGTCGTAGGCCTGCGCGAGCGGGACGGCACTGGCCTCGAGCGTCACGCGTCCTCCTCGGTTGCGCGCGGATCGGGGCCCGCGTCGTCGGCCGCCTGGTCACGGGTGGTCGTCGCTGCGGCGTCGGTGGCGTCGTCCGGAGCCGTGTCCTCCGGCTCGCTCCCCTCGCTGTCGTCGGCCAGGTCGAAGACGATGACCTCGTCCTCGGGATCGACCGCCGTCGGCAGGGTCGCCACGATCGCGGCGGCCTCCTCGTGGCGTCCGCACGCGACGAGCGCCTCGGCCCGGGCCTCGCTCACGCGGTGGGCCAGCTCGCCCGACGCACGCGCGGCGGCCGGCGTCCCGAGTGCCGCAAGGGCCGCCTCCGGCTCGCCGAGGTCGAGCCGCGCACCGCTCACCACGATCGCCAGCTCGGCCGCAGCCTCCGGCGCAAGCCCGTCGCCGTGCTCGGCCGCCAGCGCGAGCGCCTTCTCCGGGCGCCCCAGGCCGCGCTCGCAGTCAGCCATGAGCGGGACGTGCTCGTCGCCACCTCCGAGACGTCGGGCGGTGCGCAGCTCGCGCAGGGCCTCGGCATACCGCCCGGTCCGGTACGCGGTGATGCCTGCGGCTTCCCTGACGACGTCGACGCGCCCGGCCCGCCGGACAGCCTCCGCGGCATGTGCGTACGCGGCCTCGGGGTCGTCCTCGAGCAGGCGGCCGGCCATCACGAGGTGGCGCGCCACCGCGTCGGCGTTCTCCTTGGAGAGCGTCCGCAGTCGGCTACGCGCCGCGCGGTCGAGATCACCCGGCACGACGTCGGGGGGCAGCACCGGGGCATCATGGCGCCCCTCCCGCTCGATCCGGTCCTGGCTCGTGGAGGCCCCGGAGGCGAAGGCCCGCGCCGGGCGGGGACCACGCGCGTCCGGCGCCCTGTCACGACCCCGTACCGCCCCGGCCGAACCGCCACGCCCGCGA
>JAEZZV010000114.1 GCA_023418375.1 Actinomycetes bacterium
GCTGCCACGTGCGGGTGCTCCAGCGCGGTCAGCGCGCGGACCCGGGCGCGGAGCTCCGCCCGGGCCATCGTCCCCGGGCCGAGGACCGTGACCGCCCAGCCTCGGCCGGACGCGTCCCGCGCGACGGGGCGTGCACCGCCGGAGCCGACCCCGAGCGGGCCGGCCAGCTCCAGGCCCGCCCTCGCGAGGGCACGCACCAGGGTCCGCGAGGTCACCGGCCCAGACAAGCACCGCGGCGCCGGGCGGGGGCGTTGTCCACAAGCCCCGCCCGACGCCGCGTCGGGTCTCTCTCCGGTCAGGCCTGCTCGACCGACGGGACCGCGTCAGCCGGCCGCCCGGCGTCACCGTCGGCCATGTCGTCCGCGGGCAGGCGACGCTGCCACGGCCACCAGACCTTGCGGCCGATGTCGTGCACCAGGCCGGGCACCAGGAGCGTCCGGACGACGAACGTGTCCACCAGGACGCCGAGCGCCACGAGGAAGGCCAGCTGGACGAGGAAGAGCAGCGGCAGGACCGCCAGCGCACCGAACGTCGCCGCGAGCACCAGGCCCGCGCTCGTGATCACGCCGCCCGTCACGGTCAGGCCGCGCCGCACGCCGAGCTTCGTCCCGTGCACGAGTGACTCCTCACGGACCCGCGTCATGAGGAAGATCGAGTAGTCGATGCCCAGCGCGACGAGGAAGACGAAGGCGTAGAGCGGCACCGAGGCGTCGGTGCCCGGGAACCCGAAGAGGTGGTTGAACGCGAGAGCCCCGAGGCCGATGGTGGCAGCGAAGCTCAGCACGTTCGCACCGACGATGAGCAGCGGCGCGACGACCGACCGCAGCAGCAGGATCAGCACCAGGAGGATGACCAGCAGGATCGCCGGCACGATGACCGTGAGGTCGCGCGCATTGGTCTCCTGGGTGTCGAGGCGCTGGGCCGCAGCACCGCCGACCACGGCGTCCTCCGTGACGGCGTGCACGGCCTCCCGGACGCCGGCGACGACGTCGCTGGCCTCCTGCGACTCGGCCGACGCCTGGGTGACCGCGTCGATCCGCACGAGGCCGTCGACGACGAGCGGCGGGGCGTCCGACGGCGCACCGGGCGCGCCGGGCACGCCCGTGTACAACGTGGCCGAGGTGATGCCCTGGATGCCCTCGACGGCCGCGACGACGTCCTGCGCCGCGCTCTCCGGCACGAAGACCTGGACCGGCTCGACCTGGCCCGCGTCGAAGTGCTCGGCGAGCACCTCGCCGCCGGCGACCGACTCGACCTCGGTGAGGAAGATGTCGCTGTCACTCGTGCCGCTCGCGTCGAGCGTGGGCACCCATGCAGCGGCGGCGAGGAGCGCGACCGCCGTCCCGACCCAGACGAGCCGAGGACGTCGACCGACGAGCTTGGACACGCGGCCCCACACGCCGGTGCGGGCCTCGAGGTGCGCGAGCGTCTCGTCCTGCGGGCGTCCCTGCTCGTCGACGGGCACAGGGTGGGGCATCCGCGGCCAGAAGATGAAGCGCGCACGCTTGCCGGCCACCAGGAGCAGGGCGGGCAGGAGCGTCATCGCGGCGAGCATGGCCGCGGCGATGCCGATGGCGGCGACCGGGCCGAGACTCGAGTTCGACTTGAGGTCCGACAGCAGGAGCGTCAGCAGGCCCGCGATGACGGTGCCCGCGCTGGCGGCGATGGGCTCGAACGACGCACGCAGCGCGCGACGCATGGCGGTGTAGGGCGACTCGACGCGGCGGAGCTCCTCGCGGTAGCGCGCCACGATGAGCAGCGAGTAGTCGGTCGCCGCGCCCACGACGAGGATGAACAGGATGCCCTGGCTCTGGCCGTTGAGGACGAGCACCCCGGCCTTGGCCAGCTGGTAGACGACGAGCGCGGCCGCGGAGAGCCCGAACAGGGAGGTGAACAGGACCGTGAACGGCAGGCTCGGTGAGCGGTAGACCAGGATGAGGATGACGAAGACGACCGCGAGCGCCACCAGCAGGAGGAGCCCGTCGATGCCGCCGAACGCCTCGACGAGGTCGGCGATGGACCCGGCGGGACCGGTCACCCACGACACGAGCCCGGCGTCCTCGAGCGGCGCCCCCGCGTCGCGCACCGCGGCGACGACGAGGTTGACCACGCGCTCCTCGCCGATCTGCTCGCTGGCCCGGACGGAGTCGAGGGAGAGGGTCACGAGCACGGCCTCGCCGTCCTGCGACGGGATGGCGACGGGGTCGGCGAGCAGCAGGTCGCCGATCGTCTCACCCTCCCCGATGTCCACGCCCGGCAGCTGCGCGGCCCAACCCTGCACGGCGCCGATCTGCTGCTCACTCAGGGCGCCGCCGCCGTCGGCCTCGACGACGACGAGCGCCGGGAGCACCGAGTCGTCGGTGAAGCCCTGGTCGAGCTCGGCGGCGCGCGTCGACTCCGCGCTCTGCGGCAGGAACGCCGCCACGTCGTTCTCCTGCACCTCCGAGAGCTTGCCGACGGACTGGCCGCCCATCCCGGCCAGCGCCAGCCACACGAGGATGAGGGCGACGAGCCCGGCTCCGCGCAGCACACCACGTCCACGTCGATTCCTCAGCATGCTGAGTATTATGAACGGGCGAGGCCGGGTGGTGTCCAGCGCACAGACCCGGGCATCATCGGTTTTCCCCTCAGGGCGAACGCGGGAGTCGAGATGGAGCAGTGGCCGACCGGCCGGATGCTGTCCGCCGTCGCCCGACGCATCGAGCAGGAGTGGAACGCCCACCTCGCGCACTGGGGCCTCAACCACGCCTCGATCCCCGTCCTGTTCCACCTGCTCGGCGGACCCCGGTCCCAGCGCACGCTCGCCCGCGCGTCGGGCGTCACCGAGCAGACGATGAGCCGCATCGTCGCGCGGCTCGAACGGTCCGGCTACGTCGAGCGCCACCCGCACCCCGACGACGCGCGGCGCCACGACGTCGTCATGACGGCGGCCGGACGCACGGTGCTCGCCGCGGCGGGCGACCCGCGCGTCGCCGAGGAGATGAGCGTCCGGGGGTTGACGCCAGAGCAGGTGGCCCAGCTGCGACCCCTGCTCGCCGCCATGCTCGCGGCCCACCCGGGCGGCGCCGCCGACGGAGAACCGGTCCCCTACCCCGCCGGGCACGGGCACGGGCACGGCGGTGTGGGTACCGACGCGGAGCGCCGACCCGACGACGACCCCGCGCCCAGCAGGTAGCGTCCCCCCATGGAGTTCGTGCCCCTGGACCTCGGCCGCCGCCACGTGCCGTACCAGGAGGCCTGGGACGTGCAGCGCGCGGTGCACGCCGACGTCGTCGCCGGCACCCGGCCGGACACCGTGCTGCTGGTCGAGCACGCGAGCGTGTACACCGCCGGTCGCCGCACAGCCGCGTGGGACCGTCCCGTCGACGGCACGCCCGTCGTGGACGTCGACCGGGGCGGGCGCATCACGTGGCACGGCCCCGGCCAGCTCGTGGCCTACCCGATCGTCCGGCTCGCGGAGCCGGTGGACGTCGTCGCGTACGTCCGGGCGCTCGAGGCGGCCGTCATCGAGGTGGCGGCCGCGCTCGGCCTGGCGACCGAGCGCGCCGAGGGCCGCTCCGGCGTCTGGCTCCCCCGCTCCGACCACGAGCGCCCACGCAAGCTCGCGGCCATCGGGGTGCGGGTGGCCCGCGGGGTCACGATGCACGGGCTCGCGCTCAACTGCGACTGCGACCTCGCCGCGTTCACGCGGATCGTCCCGTGCGGCTTGCCGGACGCGGACGCCACGTCGCTCACCGCGGAGCTCGGCCGCCCGGTCACCGTCACCGAGGCTGAGCCCGCGCTGCGGTCGGGACTGGCCCGCGCGCTGGCGCCTCTGCGCGCCGACCCCGGTGGGCGAGCGACGGGCCGCGTCGAGCCCCTGACGGACGCCGCAGAACACCCGGTCGTCGCCTGACATAGTCTGTCGGGGTGACGATCGCCCCCGAGGGACGCCGGATGCTACGGGTCGAGGCGCGCAACGCCGAGACGCCGATCGAGAAGAAGCCGGAGTGGATCCGGACGCGCGCCACCATGGGCCCGCAGTACAGCGAGCTCAAGCAGCTCGTGCACGGCGGCGGCCTGCACACGGTCTGCGAGGAGGCCGGCTGTCCCAACATCTTCGAGTGCTGGGAGGACCGCGAGGCCACGTTCCTCATCGGCGGCGACCAGTGCACGCGCCGGTGCGACTTCTGCCAGATCGACACGGGCAAGCCGGCCGCCTTCGACGCCGACGAGCCGCGCCGGGTCGCCGAGTCCGTCCGCACCATGGGCCTGCGCTACTCCACGGTGACGGGCGTCGCGCGCGACGACCTTCCCGACGGCGGCGCGTGGCTCTACGCCGAGACCGTCCGCCAGATCCACGCCCTGAACCCCGGCACGGGCGTCGAGCTGCTCATCCCCGACTTCAACGCCCACCCCGAGCTGCTCGACGAGGTGTTCGGCTCCCGGCCCGAGGTGCTCGCGCACAACCTGGAGACCGTGCCGCGCATCTTCAAGCAGATCCGCCCGGGCTTCCGGTACGACCGGTCGTTGTCCGTCCTCACCGCCGCGCGCGATGCCGGGCTCGTCACCAAGTCCAACCTCATCCTGGGCATGGGCGAGACGTACGAGGAGACCGTCGAGGCGCTCCGGGCGCTGCGCGACGCCGGCTGCGACCTCGTGACGATCACGCAGTACCTGCGCCCCTCCGTCCGCCACCACCCCGTGGACCGCTGGGTGCGGCCCGAGGAGTTCGTCGCGTTGTCGACCGAGGCCGAGGAGATGGGCTTCCTCGGGGTCATGTCCGGGCCGCTGGTGCGCTCGTCGTACCGCGCGGGCCGGCTCTGGGCCCAGGCGATGCAGCGGCACGGCCGCCCGATCCCCGCAGCCCTGGCCCACCTGGCGACGCCGACGCCCGCGCGCCAGGAGGCGTCGAGCCTGCTCGCACGCTGAGCACCGCCGCTCCCGGCGGACCGGTGCGCGGTCCTACCCACGGGGCGCCCCTTCGCGGCAACTAGACTCCCGCCATGGCCCGATCGACCGACGCCGAACCCAAGGCGCCCAAGGTGAAGAAGCAGCGCTGGTACTCCACGCTCTGGCAGGCGTACCGCATGACGGCCGAGGTCGACCGCTCCATCACGTGGTGGCTGGTCGGCATCCTCGTCGTCGTGATGGGGGCCGCCATCGGCGTCGGCGTCGGCACCGGGCGCCTGTGGTACTTCCTCATCGTCGGGCTGCCCGTCGCGCTCATCATCATGATGTTCGTCCTGGCGCGGCGGGCCGAGGCCGCCGGCTACAAGCGCATCGAGGGCCAGCCCGGCGCGAGCCTGTCGGCGGTGCGGACCGTGCGCGGCTGGGAGTTCCCGGACGATCCGGTGGACATGAACCCCAAGACGCTCGACATCGTCTTCCGCGGCTCCGGCCGCGGCGGCGTCGTGCTCCTGTCGGAGGGCCCGTCGCACCGCGTCGCGCGGATGCTCGACGACCAGCGCAAGCGCGTGACGCGCGTCCTTCCGAACGTGCCGGTCACGGTGATCCAGTGCGGCGACGAGAAGGACCAGGTGCCGCTGCGGAACGTGGCCAAGCGCGTCCGCAAGATCCGTCCGGTGCTCGACAAGCGCGCCACGGACGAGGTCGCCAAGCGGCTGCGCGCGCTCGGCGGCGCCCGCCTCCCCGTCCCGAAGGGCATCGACCCCTACCGCGTGCGCCCGGACCGCAAGGGCATGCGCGGGCGCTGACCGCCATGACCCCGGTCGAGGTGTCCGTCGATGCCGCTGCCCTCCGGCGCGCGTTCCGCACAGCGGAGTGCTGGAACCACAACACCCACTACCACCGGAGGCTGCCCAGGTGGGCACCGCCGCCGTGGGGACGGGTCCTCGACGTCGGCTGCGGTGAGGGGCTGCTGACCCGCCGCATCGCCCCGTTCGCGCGCGAGGTCGTCGGCGTGGACGCCGACCGGGGCGTGATCGATCGCGCGCGCGAGCTTGCTCCCGCGCTCAGGTACGTCCACGGCGACGCGCTGACCGCCGATGTCGGTGACCCCTTCGACCTCGTGACGTGCTTCATGGTGCTGCACCACGTCGAGCTGGAGGCCGGGCTGACCCGCCTCCGCGCGCTCGTCGCGCCCGGCGGCACGCTGGTGGTCGTCGGCGGGGCGCGGCCCTCGGGGCCGCTCGACTACTGGTGGATCCTCCTCGGGACGATCGCGAACTGGCCCGCCCGCCTGGTCCGGGGGTACTGGGAGCCGGGCGCACCGCTCAAGGAGTCCCACGAGACCTACGGGCGCATCTGGCGCGAGTCGGCCCGGGTCCTCCCGGGCGTCCGGTTCCGCCACCACCTGTACTGGCGGTACTCACTCGTCTGGCGCGCGCCCGTGGCGGTCGACCCGGCGCAGGGAGGCCCGGCGGACGGACGCTAGCGCCGGACGATCGCCGTGCCCGCCGCGACGTCGTGCAGGCTGCGACCGTCCCGGCCCCAGACCACCGCGGGGATCACCAGGACCAGCAACGCGCTGCGCACGACGCCGGCCACCGGCCCCGGAACCCGGCCGTCGCGCAGCCGGATCACCCTCAGGCCGGCCAGGCGGTGCCCGATCGTGTGCCCGAGCAGGCCCACCAGGACGGCGCTCGAGACGCCGAAGACCGCCAGCGTGGCCATCCGGTCACCGGCGAGGACGCCCCGCGCGAGGCCGTCCTCGGGGAACAGCAGCCCGCTCACGGCGAGGCTGACGAACCAGTCGACCAGCAGCGCCACGATGCGGCGCGGCATCCGCGCGAGCGAGCCCGGGCCCTCGGCCGGGAGCCCGAGCCGCGACCGGTCCTCGGGGTCGGTCGGCGGGCCCTCGAGCCACGATCCCAGGTCCTCACGTCCGGCCACGCCGTCAGGCTACCGGGCTCGGTGGGAAGACCCGGTCCAGGGCGGGGGCGCGGTAACGCGGCGGAAACACGAGGTACATGGTCGGGAAATCGCCGACCCCTAGCCTCGGTGCAGGCGCCGCGCCCGGGAGCACGATGGTCCGGGTCCGGTCCGACCGCGGTGGGCGGCCTGACGGCGACCACCGACCACGAGAGCGAGGAGAAGCCGCGGATGTTCAGTTCCGCCGATGAGGTCATCGCCTTCATCAAGAAGGAGGACGTCAAGTTCGTCGACGTCCGGTTCTGCGACCTGCCGGGCGTGATGCAGCACTTCAACGTGCCTGCCCAGACGGTCGACGCCACCTTCTTCACCGAGGGCCAGATGTTCGACGGCTCCTCGATCCGTGGCTTCCAGGCCATCCACGAGTCGGACATGAAGCTCCTCGCCGACATCAGCACGGCCTACATCGACCCGTTCCGGGCCGAGAAGACGCTCAACATCACGATGTCGATCGTCGACCCGTACACGGACGAGCCGTACACCCGCGACCCGCGCCAGATCGCCGCCAAGGCCGAGGCGTACCTGAAGTCGACGGGGATCGCCGACACCGCGTTCTTCGCCCCCGAGGCGGAGTTCTACATCTTCGACGACATCCGCTTCTTCACGAGCCAGTCCGAGAGCTTCTACCACATCGACTCCATCGAGGCCGCGTGGAACACCGGCCGCAAGGAGGAGGGTGGCAACCTCGGTCACAAGACCCCGTACAAGGGCGGCTACTTCCCTGTGCCGCCGGTCGACCACTTCGCCGACCTGCGCGACCAGATCTGCCTCGAGCTCGACAAGGCCGGGCTGCAGGTCGAGCGCTCGCACCACGAGGTGGGCACCGCCGGCCAGGCGGAGATCAACTACCGCTTCGACACGCTCGCCAAGTCGGCCGACAAGGTGATGCTCTTCAAGTACATCGTCAAGAACGTCGTGCACCGTAACGGCCGCACCGTGACGTTCATGCCGAAGCCGCTCTTCGGCGACAACGGCTCCGGCATGCACTGCCACCAGTCCCTCTGGAAGAACGGCGAGCCGCTGTTCTACGACGAGAAGGGCTACGGCGGCCTGTCGGACATCGCCCGCTGGTACATCGGCGGCCTGCTCAAGCACGCGCCGGCCCTGCTGGCGTTCACCAACCCGACCGTGAACAGCTTCCACCGCCTCGTCCCCGGCTTCGAGGCCCCGGTCAACCTCGTCTACTCGGCGCGCAACCGCTCCGCGTGCGTCCGGATCCCGGTCACGGGATCCAACCCCAGGGCGAAGCGCATCGAGTTCCGCGTCCCAGACCCGTCGTCGAACCCGTACCTCGCGTTCGCGGCGATGCTCATGGCGGGGCTGGACGGCATCCGGAACCGGATCGAGCCCCCGGAGCCGGTCGACAAGGACCTGTACGAGCTTCCGCCGGAGGAGCACGCCGCCATCGAGCAGCTCCCCGCGTCGCTCGAGGAGGCGCTCGACGCGCTCGAGGCGGACCACGACTTCCTCACGGAGGGGGGCGTCTTCACGGCCGACCTCATCGAGACGTGGATCGACTACAAGCGCACGCACGAGATCGACCCCATCCGCCAGCGGCCGCACCCGCACGAGTTCGAGCTGTACTACGACATCTGACCTGCAGGTCACGTCAGGGCGGGCCCGGTCGAGCGTGGCCCGCTGACCTGCACACCCGGCACCCCGGTCACCGCACGGTGGCTGGGGTGCCGCGCGTCGGGGCTCGTCAGGGGCGGGGCGGGCCCGGCGGGCAGCGCGGCGGTCCAGCCCTCGGCAAGAAGCACGGGCACGACGCGCGCGACGGCGTCCACGGTGCCGGCGCGGTCGCCGCCGCCGTCGTGCAGCAGAACGACGCCGCCGGGCTCAAGTCCGGCGCGGATACGGTCCACCAGCACGTCGGCGCCGGGCTCCAGCCAGTCCTCCACGGCCAGCTGCCACCCGAGCGGGACCATACCCAGCTCCCCCGCGACCTGCGGCGTCACGCCCCATCGACCGAACGGCGCCCGGAAGTACGTCGGCGCGACGCCGGTCGCGCCCGTGATGAGCGCCGACGTCTCGGTCAGGTCGGCACGCGCGCGGGTGGCGTCCCAGTCGCCCAGGTCGTCGTGGCGCAGCGAGTGGTTGCCCAGCGCGTGCCCGGCCTCCGCGATGCGCGCCGCGACCTCCGGATAGGCCCGCACCTGCTCCCCCACCAGGCAGAAGACCGCGGTCACGCCCAGGTCGTCGAGCACCTCGAGCAGGCGCAGGGTATCCGGCGGGTTCGGGCCGTCGTCGAACGTCAGCGCGAACGTCCGACCTCGCGTCCCCGTGGTGGTCACCACGTCCATCGTCAGCCCTCCAGAGCGTCGGCCACGGCGTCGTACGCCGGCTTGCGTGCATGGTCCTGCGTGAGCAGCGTCGCCGCACCCATCCCGGGGAAGAACGTCGCCACCCAGGAGTAGGCGTCCGTGAAGCCCCACACGGTGATCGACGAGCACCCCGCGACCGCGAGGCACCCGGCCACGACGTCGGTGTAGTACTCCGCCTGCCGCTCGAGGTCCTCCGCGCTCGCGCGGCCGTCGTCGAGGGGCACCCGGACGTCCAGCTCCGTGACGGCCGTCGCGAGGCCCAGGTCGGCGAACCGCTGGAGGTTCTCCCGCAGCCCGTCGCCCGGTGAGCCGTGCTCGAGGCTCAGGTGCGCCTGGGCGCCGAAGCCGTCCACCGGCACGCCGCGGGCGAGGAGGTCCGTCACGAGCGCCAGATAGGCGTCGGTCTTCGGGTTGACCCCTTCCGCGCCGAAGTCGTTGAGGAAGAGCTGCGCGTCGGGGTCCGCCTCGTGCGCCCAGCGGAAGACATCGTCGATGACACCCGGACCGAGCTCGCGCAACCAGATGTTCTCCTGCGTACGCAGCCGACCGGCATCGTCGATGATCTCGTTCGCCACGTCCCACTGCTGGATCCGGCCGGCGTACCGCCCGACGACGGTCGTCACGTGGTCGCGCAGGATGGCGCGCAGCTCGTCGGGCGCGTAGTCGCCCTCCTCGAGCCAGGCGGGGTTCTGGCTGTGCCACAGGAGCGTGTGCCCGCGCACGACCATGTCGTGCTCCTCGGCGAAGGCCACGATGTCGTCGGCGGCGGCGAAGTCGTACGTACCCGGCTCGGGGTGCACGTACTCCCACTTGAGCTGGTTCTCCGGGGTGACGGAGCTGAACTCCGAGCCGAGCCGCTCCCGGTAGGCCTCGTCCACCTGGAAGGGGTCGTCACCGGCCCCCACGTGCCCGCCCCCGGCCGCCGCGGTGCCGATCACGACGCCGTCCGGGGCGACGTCACGCAGTGGCCGGTCCGGCTCGTCCGAGCCGGGCGACGGGTTGCTCGGAGGCACCCCGTCCGACCCGCCGCAGGCCGCGAGGAGCGCCAACACCACCACCGCTGCCGAGCCCAGCACGCGCCGCCGGCAGGGATGCGACGGGCCCGTCATCGGCACTCCCTCCCTCGGGGCACCGGCCGGCCGCCGCCGCCGGGCACGTGCCGATCATCGCGCACCGCGCCCACCGCGCACCCGATGCCTCGCGCGAGGCTTCGCGTGGTCACCCGTGCCGGCCCATGGAAAAGTGGTCCCATGGCCCACGGCACCGGGGAGGATCACGGCGTCGACGAGACGCTGGCCGCCCTGATGCGCTCGACCTCGATGGGGGTCGCCCGCGGCCTCGGCCCCACGCTGACGGCCGGCAACGACGAGCTCTGCCGCATCGTCGGCCGTTCCCCCGCCGAGGTGGCCGCTGGCCTGCCTTGGCGCGACCTGGCCCCGCCGGAGCGGCCCGACCGGCTCGTGGCGGCCGTGCAGACGGCTGTGCAGCAGGGCCAGGTCTCCGTGACCAGTGAGATCGTCCGCCCCGACGGGACACGGGTGCCGGTGCTGGTCGTCGGCCTGACGCTCCCGGGACCTGCGCAGCGCTGGCTCGCCCTGGTGGTGGACCTGAGCGACGAGCAGTGGCGGGGGCGGCTCGCCGACCACGAGGCCGCCATCGTCTCGACCCTGCTCGACGACGCGCCCATCGGCTTCGCGCTCTTCGACCGCGACCTGCGGTTCGTCCGGATCAACCGCGAGCTGGCCGCGATGAACGGCCCGTCGCCCGCCGAGCACATCGGCCGGTACGCGTTCGACGTCGTCCCTGGCGTGCGGGGCTCGGCGGAGCAGGCGCTCCGCTCGGTGCTCGAGACCGGCGAGCCCCTGCGCGATGTCGAGGTCACCGGGAGCACGGTCGCTGACCCGGGCGTCGAGCACGTGTGGATCGAGTCCTTCTTCCCCGTGCGGTCGCACCCGGCGGCCGAGGTCAGGGGGATCGCCGCGATCGCCAGGGACGTCACGCGGGTGCGGGCGCTCCAGCAGGAGCTGGCCCGGGTCACGGAGGAGCAGCGGGCAGCCCTGGAGCAGCTCCAGCGTGCACTCCTGCCCGACACGCTGCCCGGCGTGCCGGGGTGGACCGTCGACGCGCGGTACATCAGCGCGTCCGACCAGGTGCGGCTCGGCGGCGACTGGTACGACGTCCTCGACGCCGGCGACCGGGTGGTCCTGTGCGTGGGCGACGTCGTCGGGCACGGGCTGACGGCGGTGGGCATGATGGCCCAGGCGAGGGCGGCCACCCGAGCGTTCGTCTCCGAGGGCTACGGGCCCGGTGAGGTGCTCACCCGGGTCGCCCGCCTGCTGCTCACACCCGGCGTGAGCGGGATGGCGACCGCTGTCGTCGCCGCCCTGGACCCCGCGACCGGGCGCGTCGAGTACGCGAGCGCCGGCCATCCGTACGCCCTTCTGCGCGAGCCGGGCGGGAACGCGCAGCTGCTCGACGCGGCGCAGGGCCCGATGCTCGGCGCGACGGCCCACGCGTACACGGGCGCGTGGACGACCGTCCCGCCCGGCGGTGCCCTCGCGATGCTCACCGACGGGCTCGTGGAGCGCCGGGGCGAGTCGTTGTCGGTCGGCTTCGACCGGCTGTCCGCGCTTCTGGCCCGCACGGACCTGGCCGACGGGGCCCCGGCCCTGGTGGACGCGCTGATCGCCGGCTCGCCGGGGCTCGGGCACCGTGACGACACGTGCGTGCTGGCAGTCGTGCGTGATCCCGCGTCCCACGCCTGACGTCGGGTACCCGCGCCCGACGTCGGCCGTCAGCCGTCGACCCAGACGACGGTCCGCCCCACCCACACCACGGGGATGCCGTCGACGGTCTGGTAGGCCGGCGGGAACACGAGGAGGCTCAGCTCGGCGGCTCCGGGGACGGGCGCGGACCACAGGAGCCCGCCGTCGACCAGGCGGTACGCCAGCGCCGTCCACCGCCGGTCACGCACCGCCGTCACGACGACGGTGCCCGCATCGCTGAGGCCGGCCAGCTCGGGGTGCAGCCCCGCGACGGGGCGGGTCCACCGCTCGATGCCGGTGAGCGTCTCGTAGGAGGTGACGGCGTCGTCGCTCGCGACGACCACGAGGCCGTCGCGCCGGGCGACGACGCTGCCGCCCTGCAGCGGGAGCCGCCAGAGCTCGACACCGCTCTCGGTGAGCGCCACCAGCGTGCGACCCTCGTCGGGAGTGACGAGCACCACCTCGGGCACGGAGCCGTCGCCGTCGGTCGGTTCCGCGAGGGCGCCGGAGAAGGCGATCCGGGGTTCACCGGCCCGGTCGTACCAGACGGCGTCGGGCAGCCGGATCCCCTCGGCCGCGCGGGACCAGGCCGCGAACCCCTGCGCCGTGACGACGACCTCGGCACCGTCGAGGACGGTGGACTCCTCCTCCTCCGTGGCGGTCCATGCCGCGACCACCCGCCCGTCCGCGGTGTCGAGGACGGCGGTCGTCGCGCCGTGCACCACGGCGAAGCCCTCGGCGTACTCCACCCACGCGTCGTGCCGCAGACCTGTCGAACCCGGCATCGGCACCGTCGTGGTCCAGTCACTGCGCCAGCCGTCCGGCGAGAGCCGCTCGACCCGGACCAGCTCGCTCTCGGCCGTGGCGAGCAGCAGGTCGTCACCGTCAACGGCCCAGCCCGCGGCGGGTTCCACCATCTCGCGCTCGACCACCTGCTCGCCGGTGGCCACGTCGAGGCCGACCAGCGCGTCGGGTGAGATCGCGAGCTCCCCGGCGACGTGCGACGGGTCCCACCGCGGGGGCCGCCAGCACCACAGGGTGGCCGGCGCACCCGTGACGCCCTCGACGCAGCTCTCCGCCGCGCCCTGGGGCCCGAGGGGGACGGACCAGACCTCGCGCCCCGTGGCCTCGTCGAGCGCCCGGACGCGTGGCTCCCGCGTGCCGGTCGACTGCACGACGACCAGGCCCTCGTGCACGGCCAGCACCTCGTCCGCCGCGGCCGCCCAGACCTCGCGCATCGGCGCGGCGAGGGCCCCGGGAGCCGCCTGGTCGTCGGTCGTCCCGCGAGTGGTGGCGACCGAGACGACCGCGATCGCGCCGAGCACGACGCCCGCGACGGCCCACCGGGCGAGGGTGTCGCGCTGACGCGTCGACCCCGGGCGGGGCGCGTCGTCGGCCGCGTCGGCACGAGGGTGCGGGCGCGTGGCAGCGCGCGGCGCGGCGCCTGCGGTGGCGTCGTCGTCGATCAGCTCGACCGGGACCATCCGGTTCTCGGGCAGCCTGCCCACGGCACTGACGTTACGCCCCGTCGGCGCCCCGCGTGCCGCCGAAAGGCCCGCCTCCTGGCGGGGTCAGCGCCGCGAGGTCCAGGCGAGCAACCGCTCCACCGGCCAGGTGGTCACCACCCGGTCGTGCTCGACCCCGTGCGCCGCGAGCCGCTCGCAGCCGTCGGCCAGCCAGTCCAGCTCACCGGGCGCGTGCGCGTCGGTGTCGATCGTGAACAGGCAGCCCGCCGCCGCCGCGACGGCGATGAGGTCGTCGGGCGGGTCCTGCCGCTCGGGCTGGCAGTTGACCTCGACGGCGACCTGGTGGCGGGCGCACGCGGCGAAGACGGCCTCGGCGTCGAACGTGCTCTGCGGCCGCTCCCGTCCGCGGACCTTGCGGCCGGTGCAGTGGCCGAGCACGTCGGTCCACGGCTGCTCGACCGCCGCGACCATCCGCCGCGTCATCGCCGGCGCATCCATGCGCAGCTTCGAGTGCACCGACGCGACCACCACGTCGAGCCGGGCGAGGAGGCCCGGCTCCTGGTCGAGCGTGCCGTCGTCGAAGATGTCCACCTCGATCCCGCGCAGCAGCCGGAAGGGCGCGAGAGTGGCGTTGGTCGCCTCGACGAGCTCGAGCTGCGCGCGCAACCGCGCCGGGGACAGCCCGTTCGCCACCGTCAGACGCGGCGAGTGGTCGGTGATGGCGAGGTACTCGTGCCCGGCCTCGACGGCAGCGGCCGCCATGTCCGCCAGCGGCGCGACGCCGTCGCTCGCGTCGGTATGCGCGTGCAGGTCACCACGGATCGCCGCCCGCAACGCCCGGCCCGGCGCCGTCGACGGCGGTGCCTCGCCGTCCAGGCCCGCCAGGACGGCCGGGACCTCGCCGGCCAGGACCGTCGCGATGACCTCGGCCGTGCTGCCGCCGACGCCGGGCAGGTCGCGGAACCGGCCCTCGCGCGCGCGGGCCGCCCACTCCTCCGGCGGCAGGCCGCGCACGACGTCCCCCGCCCGTCGATAGGCCTGCGAGCGGAAGCGCGACTCGGCGCGGCGCTCGAGCCGCTGCGCGATCCGGTGCAGCGCACGGACGACGTCGTGCTGGGTGGGCATGGCCATGCGTCAGGCCGCGACCGGCCGCGTCACGACGCCCGGCGCCGCGTGGACTTCTTGGGCGCCTTCCCGTCGTCCTCGGCCTTCGTGGCGCGCGACGCCCGGGCCGGCTTCTCGCCCTCGCCGGTGGCCTTGCGCGCCGACGCGCGGGAAGGCTTCGTCTCCTCCGGCGCCTCCGCCGCCGGGCCGCGCGCCTCGCGCGCCCTCTCCACGCTGCGCTGCAGCGCCGAGAGGAGGTCGACGACGTCGCCGCCCTCCGCCTTCTCCTCGTCGGCGGGTGTCGGCACGGCCACGGTGCTGCCCGAGCTGACCTTCGCCTCGATGAGCGACTCGAGCGCCTCCTTGTACGCGTCGGAGAAGTCCGAGGGGTCGAAGTCCGCGGCCAGGGACTCCACGAGCGAGGCCGCCATCTGGGCCTCCTGGGGCCGGACCGTGACGTCGGTGTCGAGGATCGGGAAGTCGGCCTCGCGTACCTCGTCGGGCCACAGGAGGGTCTGCAGGCAGATCACCTTGCCGCGCACCCGCAGCACCGCCATCGTCTCCCGCTGGCGCAGAGCGACCTTCACGACCGCCATCCGGTCCGTCTGGAGCAGGGCCTCACGCAGGAGCGCGTACGGCTTCGCCGCCGTCTTGTCCGGCTCGAGGTAGTAGGTCTTGCCGAGCATGATCGGGTCCACCTGCTCGGCGGGCACGAACTCCTCGACGGCGATCTCCCGCTCGGTGGCCAGGGGCAGCTCGTCGAGGTCCTCGTCGGTCAGCACGACCATGCGGCCGTCGTCGGTCTCGTAGCCCTTGGCGATGTCCTCGTAGGGGATCTCCTCGCCATCGATGCTGCAGACCTTGCGGTAGCGGATGCGCCCCCCGTCGGCCTTGTGCACCTGGTGGAGGGTCACCTGGTTCTCGCCCGTGGCCGCGTAGACCTTCACGGGCACGTTGACGAGCCCGAAGGCCACCGCGCCCTTCCAGATCGCTCGCATGTGTCCTCCCCCGGTCATGGGCGCGCCGACGCCCGCCGACGGCGCGGGTGCCGCCGGTGCCCCCACCAGGCAGGATGGACCCGTGCAGCCCATGCTGGCTACCCGGGCGGCGAATAAAGCCGCCCTTCCCCGTGGCGCCGAGTGGTGCTACGAGGTGAAGTGGGACGGCGTACGGGCGCTCGCGGACACGACCTCGGGCGTTCTGCGGCTGCGGGCGCGCTCGGGGCGGGACGCGACGCCCGCCTACCCCGAGCTCGCGGGCCTCGCCGCGCTGCCGGGCGCCGTCGTCGACGGCGAGATCGTGGTGCTCGCCGCCGGTGTGCCGAGCTTCGAGGCGCTCGCCGAGCGCATGCACGTGCGCGACGGGGCGCGCGCCCGCCTCCTGGCCGCCCGCTCCCCCGTCACCTTCGTCGCCTTCGACCTCCTGGTGCTCGACGGCGTCGACCTCACCCGCCGGCCGCTCGTCGAGCGCCGGGCGGCGCTCGAGGGCCTGGCGCTGCCTGACCGCGTCCAGCTGTCCCCGACGTACCCCGACCTCGACCCCCTGTGGGACGTGACGCTCGAGCACGGGCTCGAGGGCGTGCTCGCCAAGCGCCGGGCATCGACGTACCAGCCGGGACGCCGCTCGCCCGACTGGGTCAAGGCCACCCACCGTGGCACCCGGGTCGCCGCCGTCGTCGGCTGGCGGCCGGAGGGCGCGCCGGAGGCGGGACGTGCCACGGTGGCCGGCGTAGGGCCCATCGGAGCCGTGCTCCTGGCGGCGCCCGACGCGACGGGGGCGTGGCGGTACCTCGGCAAGGCCGGTTCCGGCCTGGGCGGGCGGCGCGGGACCGAGCTGCTGCGCGCGCTCGGCCCGTTGGCCGTACCCGCACCGGCCCTCGACGAGCCGGTCCCCGCCTCCGACGCCCGCGGCGTCACCTGGGTGGCGCCGCGCGTCGGGGTCGACGTCGCCTACCTCCAGCGCACGCGGAGCGGCCGGCTGCGTCAGCCGACGATCCGCGCGCTGCGCACGGAGGTGCCCGTCGACCCGTGGGAGACGCCGTGAGCCCTGCGGAGCCGGCCACCTGGGCCGATGTCCCCGGGCACGGCGCGGTCAGGGATGCTTCGCTGAGGTCATGAACGTGGTCAACGACCCCGCGGTGGTCGACCGCCTCCTCACCGTGCCCGGGCGCTGGGCCGTCGTCGGGCTCTCCACGAACGTCGAGCGCCCCGCCTACGGCGTCGCCGCGTACCTGCAGGCCCTCGGCCACACGATCGTGCCCGTGCACCCCCGCGCGGAGACCGTTCACGGCGAGCGCGGCTACGCGCGCCTGGCCGACGTGCCGGGACCGGTGGACGTCGTCGACCTCTTCGTCAACTCCAGCCGGGTCGGCCCGCTCGTGGACGAGGCCGTCGACCTCGGTGCGGGCGCCGTCTGGCTCCAGCTCGGCGTCACCGACCCGGCCGCCGAGGCGCGCGCCCTCGCGGCGGGGCTCGAGGTCCTCGTCGACATCTGCCCGAAGATCGAGGGCCGCCGCCGTGGGCTCTGAACGCGGGGTTCGAGGCGCGGCGTCCGTGCGCGCGGGGGACGCGCAGCCGCGAGCGCGCACTCAGCCGTAGAAGACGCGCTCCATGACCGCCCGGGCGCGGCGTCCGCTGCGCAGGTAGAGCTCCTCGAGCTCCGCCCCCGACGCGGGCGGCAGCCCGAGCATCCGGGCCAGCCCGTTCAGGGCACGCCGGTCGTGCGGCAGGACGTCCGCCATCGCGCCGCCCGCCCGGCCGGTCCACAGCACGATGCCGTCGCGCAGCCGCGACGAGAGGAGCCACGCCTCGCGCAGGACGGCCGCGTCGGCCTCCGGCACCAGCCCCGCCGCCTCCGCGGCCGCGAGCGCGTCGAGCGTCGAGGGCGTCCGCAGGTCGGGCACCTCGTGCGCGTGCAGGAGCTGCAGCAGCTGGACCGTCCACTCGACGTCGCTGAGCCCGCCGCGCCCGAGCTTGAGGTGCCGCGCCGGGTCGACGCCGCGCGGCAGCCGCTCGGCCTCCATCCGGGCCTTGAGCCGGCGCACCTCCTTGACGGTGCCGGCCGCCGCTCCGCCCGCCGGGTAGCGCACGGGGTCGACGAGCTCGAGGAAGCGCGCGGCGAGGCCGGTGTCGCCCGCCGTCGGGCGCGCGCGCAGCAGCGCCTGCGCCTCCCAGGGGGACGACCATCGCTCGTAGTACTCCGCGAACGAGGCGAGCGTGCGCACGAGCGGGCCGTTGCGCCCCTCAGGCCGCAGGTCCGCGTCCACCTCCAGGGCCGGCTCGGGTCCGGTGCCCCCGAGCATCGACCGCAGCCGCGTCGCCATCGCGCTCGCCTGCGCCTGGGCGCGCGTCTCGTCGGCACCCGGGAGCGGCTCGTGCACGAACACCACGTCGGCGTCGGAGCCGTATCCCATCTCGCCACCGCCGTACCGGCCCATGCCGATCACGCAGAGCCGGGTGAGCAGGCCCTCACCCGTCTCGATCTGGCGCTCGACGACGCGCAGCACCCCTTGGATCGCGACGTCCGCGGCGGCCGTCAGCGCCGCCGACGACTGAGGCGCGGAGCGCAGTGCCAGCACCTCGGCGACGGCGGTCCGGGACAGCTCCCGCCGCCGCAGGGCGCGCAGCAAGGTGACCGCCTCGGCGTCGTCCGGCGTGCGGGCCAGCAGCGCCGCGGCCTCACCGGCCAGCCGGTCGCGGTCCCGCGGCACCAGCTCGGCGTCGTCGTCCAGCCATGCGATGGACTCCGGCGAGCGGGCCAGGGCGTCGGCCACGTACCGCGACGAGGACAGCACGCGCGCGAGCCGCTCGGCGGCCGCCCCGGAGTCGCGCAGCAGCTTGAGGTACCAGTGCGTGGAGCCGAGCTCGTCCGACACCCGGCGGAACGACAGGAGCCCTGCGTCCGGGTCGCTCCCCTCCGCGAACCACCCGAGGAGCACGGGCAGCAGCTGCCGCTGGATCGAGGCACGCCTGCTCACGCCTTCGGTGAGCGCAGTGACGTGGCGCATCGCACCGGCCGGGTCCCGGTAGCCGATCGCCGCGAAACGCGCGCGGGCGGCGTCCGGGGCGAGCGAGACGTCCTCGGGCGACAGACGAGCGGTCGCCGGCAGCAGCGGCCGGTAGAACAGCTCCTCGTGCAGCCGGCGCACGTCGCGGCGGACGGTGCGCCACTGCTCGAGGACCTCCTGACCGTTGCGCAGGCCGACGGAGCGGGCCAGGCGCCGCAGGTCCGCGTCCGTCGTGGGCATCAGGTGCGTGCGGCGCAGCCGGTGCAGCTGGAGCCGGTGCTCGAGCACGCGCAGCGTCCGGTAGCAGACCCCGAGGCGGGCCGCGTGGTCCCGGCCGACGTACCCGCCCGCCGCGAGGGCGGCCAAGGCGTCGAGCGTCGTCGGGCTGCGCAGCGCGTCGTCGGTGCGGCCGTGCACGAGCTGGAGCAGCTGGACCGTGAACTCCACGTCGCGCAGGCCGCCGGCGCCGAGCTTGATCTGCCGGTCGGCCTCGGCCGCAGGCACGTTGTCCTCGACGCGGCGCCGCATGGCCTGCGCGTCCTCGACGAAGTGCTCCCGGCCAGCCGCGGCCCAGACCATCGGCGCGATCGCCTCGCGGTACGTCTCGCCGAGCTCGCCGTCGCCGGCCACCGGCCGCGCCTTGAGCAGAGCCTGGAACTCCCACGTCTTCGCCCAGCGCTCGTAGTAGGCGACGTGGCTGGCGACCGTCCGCACGAGCGGCCCCTGCTTGCCCTCGGGGCGCAGCGCGGCGTCGACCGGCCAGAGCGCGGGCTCGCCCGACGGCGCCGAGCACACCCGGGCGAGCGTCGTCGCCAGCCGGGTGGCCACCGCGAGGCCCTCGGCCTCCGCGACACCATCCGCGGGCTCGGCGACGTAGATCACGTCGACATCGCTGACGTAGTTGAGCTCCCGGCCGCCGCACTTGCCCATCCCGATGACGGCGAGCCGCGCCGCTCCGTGGTCGTCGTGCTCGCCGCGGGCCACCGCGAGGGCGGCCTCGAGCGCGGCCGCGGCGAGGTCCGCCAGCCCGGCCGCGACGTCGGGCAGGACGGCGG